>NZ_LFJT01000044.1:0-55201 GCF_001682645.1 Delftia sp. JD2 | reverse complement strand
GAGCGCGTTGGCGTCTGAGCCTCGGGCAAGGGCGGGTGGGCGGGCATGAGGCGCCTCGTCCTGTCCCCGCTTTTGTGCGGGGCGGGCTTGGCCTGAAGGTCGTTTGCGGATACAATGGCATATTCACGACCAAACGGGCGGGTACCAACCGCCCTTTTTTTTGGGCGATCTTCGGGCGACCTTCGGGATTGCCATGGGGCTCGGCGCTGTTGGGACATGGCTGCTGCCAATGTTTCAGGGGCGTTCCGGGTCTTTTGTGTTTGCAGGACTGAATTTAAATACACGTGGCACTACAGCAAATCGTTGAACAAACCGTGACAGGTCTGGGCTATGACCTGGTGGAAATAGAACGCTCGGCGGGCGGGCTGTTGCGCGTCACAATTGATTTGCCTTGGCAGCCCCCGGTGGAGGGTGAGCCGGTGGTGCCGGAGCAGTTCGTGACAGTCGAGGACTGCGAGAAGATCACGCGCCAGCTGCAGTTCGCGCTTGAGGTTGATGGCGCAGATTACACGCGCCTTGAGGTCTCCTCCCCTGGTATCGACCGCCCCCTGCGGCACGAGCAGGACTTCACCCGCTTTGTCGGTGAAGTCATCGACCTGACCCTCAAGGAGCCCATCGGCGCTGCCGCTGAAGGGCAGGTCAGCGCCAATCGCAAGAAATTCCGCGGCACGCTGGAGCGTGCCGAAGATGGTGGCTGGCAGATCGTCTGGAGCGACGAGCCACCCGTCAAGCCTGGCCAGAAGGTCAGCAAAAAGCGTGTTCCCGCGCCCCTGCAGGCGCTGGGCTTCACTCTGGAGGAGCTGCGCGAGGCGCGTCTGGCTCCCATCGTGGATTTCAAGGGGCGTTCTGCCAAGCCGGTCTGATCGGAGCAGGCAGGGTACGTCGAATCATTGGGGCAGGAAGGGCACTGCCATCCCCTTCCTGTGTGATTGAAATAGGAGAGTCGTCGCATGAATCGCGAATTGTTGATGTTGGTAGAAGCCATTTCGCGCGAAAAGAACGTGGAGCGCGATCTGGTGTTCGGTGCAGTGGAATCGGCCCTGGCCCAGGCCACCAAGAAGCTGTACCAAGGTGAGGTGGACATCCGCGTGGCCATCGATCGCGATAGCGGTAACTACGACACCTTCCGCCGCTGGCTGGTGGTGCCCGATGATGCGGGCCTGCAAAACCCCGATGCCGAAGAAATGCTGATGGACGCACAGGACCGCGTCCCCGGTATCTCCGAAGGCGAGTACATCGAGGAAGAGATCGAGTCGGTGCCCATCGGCCGCATCGGCGCCATGGCGGCCAAGCAGGTCATCCTGCAGAAGATCCGTGACGCCGAGCGCGAAATGCTGCTCAACGAGTTCCTGTCGCGCGGCGACCGGATCTTCACGGGCACCGTCAAGCGCATGGACAAGGGCGACATCATCGTCGAGGCCGGCCGTGTCGAAGGACGCCTGCGCCGCAACGAGATGATCCCCAAGGAAAACCTGCGCAACGGCGACCGCGTGCGGGCCATGATCATGGAAGTGGACGCCACGCTGCGCGGCGCGCCCATCATCCTGTCGCGCTCGGCGCCCGAGTTCATGGTCGAGTTGTTCCGCAACGAAGTGCCCGAGATCGAGCAGGGCCTGCTGGAGATCAAGAGCTGCGCTCGCGATTCCGGCAGCCGCGCCAAGATCGCCGTGCTCAGCCATGACAAGCGTGTCGATCCCATCGGCACCTGCGTCGGCGTGCGAGGCACCCGTGTCAACGCCGTCACCAATGAACTGGCTGGCGAGCGCGTGGACATCGTGCTGTGGTCCGAAGACCCTGCACAGTTCGTGATCGGCGCGCTGGCTCCGGCCAATGTGTCGTCCATCGTCGTGGACGAGGAAAAGCATGCCATGGACGTGGTGGTTGACGAGGAAAACCTCGCCATCGCCATCGGCCGTGGCGGTCAGAATGTTCGCCTGGCTTCCGAGCTCACCGGCTGGAAGATCAACATCATGGACGCGGCTGAGTCTGCGCAAAAGCAGGCGGACGAGTCCGCTGTTGCGCGCCAGCTGTTCATGGAAAAGCTCGATGTGGACGAGGAAATCGCCAACATCCTCATCGAGGAAGGTTTCGAGACCCTGGAAGAAGTGGCCTATGTGCCGCTGCAGGAAATGCTCGAAATCGAGGCGTTCGACGAAGAGACGGTGAACGAGTTGCGCACCCGGGCGAAAGATGCACTGCTGACGCAGGAAATCGCGCACGAGGAAAACGTGGGCAAAGTGTCGCAGGATCTGCTGACGCTCGAGGGAATGACTCCGGAGATCGTGGACAAGCTGGCCGAGGCCGATGTGCACACCCGAGACGATCTGGCCGATCTGGCCATCGACGAGTTGACCGAGCTGACCGGGCAGACCGAGGAAGAAGCGAAGGCTTTGATCATGAAGGCGCGTGAACACTGGTTCACCGAAGGGCAAGAGTAAGGTCAGGGAGGTTCAGAGCATATATGTCCAGTAATACGGTTGCCGAGTTTGCAAGAGAGCTCAACAAGACCCCTGACACGTTGCTGCAGCAGCTCAAGGCTGCAGGCGTCGCCAAGGACAACGCATCGGATGCGTTGACCGACGGCGACAAGCAGCAACTGCTCAGCCATCTGCAGGCCAGCCACGGAAGTGGCGCCAAGAAGATCACGCTGACCAAACGGTCCACAAGCGAGATCAAGCAGGCCGATTCGTCGGGCCGCGCCCGCACCATCCAGGTGGAAGTGCGCAAGAAGCGTACCTTCGTCAAGCGTGACGAGGTCGCCGAGGGCGCCTCCGATCCCGCTGTCGTTGCCGCTGCCCAGGAGCAGCGCGCGGCATCGGAGCGCGAGTCCCAGGATCTGGTGCGCCGCGAAGGGGAAGCACGTCGCCAGGCCGAAATGATCGGCCGCGAGGAGGAAGAATTGGCACAGCAACGCCGTGAGCGCGAAGAGCGCGAACTAGTTCAACAACGCGAACGAGAAGCCGAAGAGCGCGCAAGCGCCTATGCGGCTGCAGAAGCCGCAAAGATCCTCGAGGCCAACCGCGCGAAGCAGGAAGCTTCGCGTGAGCAGGCTGCAGGCCAGGCCGCGCGCGCCGAAGCCCAGGTTGCGGCTCGCGTCAAGGCCGAGGAAGAGTCCAAGGCCCGCGCGGCCGAGGAAGCCGAACGCGCCAAGGATCTGGAAGACCGCCGCCGCAAGGCGCTGGCCGAGGCCGAAGCCATTCGCGCCATGATGGCTGCGCCCAAGAAGGTGCTCGTGGCCAAGAAGCCTGAAGAGCCCAAGCCCGTGGCCAAGCCTGCAGCGCCCGCTGCCGGCGATGCCAAGAAGACCACGCTGCACAAGCCCGCTGGCACGACCGCCGGTGGAGCCGGTGCGCGTGCGGGTGCGCCTGCCGGTGCCGGCAAGGAAGTCAAGTCCGCCAAGCTCTCGTCGAGCTGGGCTGGCGATGGCAAGAAGAAGGAAATCAAGACCCGTGGCGACAGCTCCGGTGGCGTGGGTGGCCGTTCCAACTGGCGCGGCGGCCCGCGTGGCGGCCGTCGTGGCAATGACCGTCATGACGGTCAGCACCAGAGCGCGGCAGCGGAATTCCGCGCCATCGAAGTGCACGTGCCCGAGACCATCACCGTGGCCGAGCTGGCCCACAAGATGTCGGTCAAGGCGTCCGAGCTGATCAAGGTGCTGATGAAGATGGGCCAGATGGTCACCATCAACCAGCCTCTGGACCAGGACACGGCCATGATCGTGGTCGAGGAAATGGGCCACACGGCCAAGGTCGCCGCGCTGGACGATCCCGAGGCCTTCACGGCCGAGGAAGTGTCCCAGCAGGAAGCTGCCCAGGAGTCGCGTGCTCCCGTGGTCACCGTCATGGGCCACGTGGACCACGGCAAGACCTCGCTGCTGGACTACATCCGCCGCACCAAGGTGGCGTCGGGCGAAGCCGGTGGCATTACCCAGCACATCGGTGCCTACCATGTGACGACGCCCCGCGGCATCGTCACCTTCCTGGATACCCCGGGCCACGAGGCCTTCACGGCCATGCGTGCCCGTGGTGCCCAGGCCACCGACATCGTCATCCTGGTGTGCGCGGCCGACGACGGCGTGATGCCCCAGACCAAGGAAGCCATCAAGCACGCGAAGGCGGCTGGTGTGCCCATCGTGGTTGCCATCACCAAGGCCGACAAGCCCGATGCCAACCTCGACCGCGTCAAGCAAGGTCTGGTGGCCGAGCAGGTGGTGCCTGAAGAGTACGGCGGCGAGTCCCCGTTCATCGCCGTGTCCTCCAAGACCGGCCAGGGCATCGACGAGCTGCTGGAGCAGGTTCTGCTGCAGGCCGAAGTGCTGGAGCTGACCGCTCCCGTGGAAGCCGCTGCCAAGGGCCTGGTCATCGAAGCCCAGCTGGACAAGGGCCGCGGCCCTGTGGCCACGGTGCTGGTGCAGTCCGGTACGCTGAAGGTGGGCGACGTGGTGCTGGCAGGCCAGACCTACGGCCGCGTGCGCGCCATGCTGGACGAAGACGGCAAGCAGACCAAGTCTGCCGGCCCCTCCATCCCGGTGGAAATCCAGGGTCTGTCCGACGTGCCCCAGGCCGGCGACGACTTCATGGTGCTGCAGGACGAGCGTCGTGCCCGCGAAATCGCGACCTACCGCGCCGGCAAGTTCCGTCACACCAAGCTGGCCCGCCAGCAGGCTGCCAAGCTCGAGAACATGTTTGCCGAAATGGGTGCAGGCGAGGTCCAGACCCTGCCCATCATCATCAAGGCCGACATGCAGGGCTCTCAGGAAGCGCTGGGCACATCGCTGCTCAAGCTCTCGACCGACGAGATCCGCGTTCAGCTGGTCTACTCGGGCGTGGGCGGCATCAGCGAGTCCGACGTGAACCTGGCGCTGGCCTCCAAGGCCATCATCATCGGCTTCAACGTCCGGGCCGATGCCCAGGCGCGCAAGACGGCCGAGAGCAACGATGTGGACCTGCGCTACTACAACATCATCTACGACGCAGTCGAAGAGGTGAAGGCGGCCATGTCCGGCATGCTGGCTCCCGAGCGCAAGGAAGAGATCATCGGCATGGCCGAGATCCGCACCGTGTTCGTGGCTTCGAAGATCGGCACCGTGGCCGGCTCGTACATCACGCAAGGCCAGGTCACGCGCAATGCGCATTTCCGCCTGCTGCGCGAGAACGTGGTCATCTACACGGGCGAGATCGAATCGCTCAAGCGCCTGAAGGACGACGTCAAGGAAGTCAAGGAAGGCTTCGAGTGCGGTATCAAGCTCAAGAACTACAACGACATTCGCGAAGGCGACGTGCTCGAAGTGTTCGAGATCAAGGAAATCGCGCGCTCGCTGTAATTCGCCATGGCAACACGCAAGTCCGCTGCGCCGAATCGCAGCTTCAAAGTCTCTGACCAGATCCAGCGTGATCTGGCAGAGCTGATCGCGCGCGAGTTGAAGGACCCGCGCGTGGGCATGGTCACGCTGCAAAGCGTGGAGGTGACTCCGGACTATGCCCACGCCAAGGTCTACTTCAGCCTGCTCGTGGGCGATCCACAGGCGACGCAGGAAGCGTTGAACCAGGCCGCAGGCTTCCTGCGCAATGGCCTGTTCAAGCGCCTGCACATCCACACAGTGCCCACGCTGCACTTCATCTACGACCGCACCTCCGAGCGTGCGGCCGACATGAACGCCTTGATCGCCAAGGCCGTTTCTTCGCGCGGAAAGGAAGAGTAGCCCCATGAACGCGCCACGCACAAGGGTGCAGCGGCGCCCTGTGCATGGGGTGTTGCTACTCGACAAACCGCTGGAGCTGTCCAGCAACGACGCCTTGCAAAAGGTCAAGTGGTTGCTGCGCGCCGAAAAGGCCGGACACACCGGCACGCTGGACCCGTTGGCCACCGGCGTGCTGCCGCTGTGCTTCGGTGCGGCGACCAAGTTCAGCCAGTTGCAGCTTGAAGCTGCCAAGACCTACGAGGCGATTGCGCGCCTGGGCCAGACCACGACCACGGCCGATGCCGAGGGCGAGGTGCTGCGCGAGCGCGCCGTTGACCTCGCCGCCCTCACGGCCGAGCGATTGGCCGCCGTGCAGGCGCAGTTCACGGGTGCGATCCGCCAGGTGCCACCCATGTACAGCGCCCTCAAGAAGGACGGCAAGGCTCTCTATGAATATGCGCGTGCCGGCATCGAAGTCGAGCGCCCGGCGCGCGAAGTGACAATCCACGCACTGGAGCTTTCGCTGACGCAAGACAGCGAAGGGCTGCCTGCGATCCGGATGCTGGTGACCTGCAGCAAGGGCACCTACATCCGCACGCTGGCCGAGGACGTGGGCGAGGCCCTGGGCTGCGGCGCGCACCTGCGCGCGCTGCGCCGTATCGACACCGGGGGGCTGGGTGTCGAGCGCTGTATCTCGCTGGAGGCGCTGGCCGCCATGGGCGAGGGCGAGCGTCTGCAGCAGTTGCAGCCTGTCGACGCCCTGCTGGCCAGCCACACGGCTGTCACGCTGGGCGAGCAAGATGCGGCCCGTTTTCTCACGGGCCTGCCCCGCAAGGGCGCTTGGGCCGATGCCGAGGCGGTGGCTGTGTATGGCGAGAACCCACAGGCTCTGCTGGGAGTGGGGCGCGTGGTGCGTGGGGAACTGATCCCCGGGCGCCTGCTCAGTTCACTGGAAATTCAACAGATTTTGGAAGACACGCCGCGCCCATGACGCAGCGGCAATGGGAAAACACTATGAGCAAACAAATCCGCAATATCGCGATCATCGCCCACGTGGACCACGGCAAAACCACCATGGTGGACCAGCTGCTGCGCCAATCCGGAACCTTCGCCGAGCACGAGAAAGTCGTGGACACGGTGATGGACAACAACGCCATCGAACGCGAGCGTGGCATCACCATCCTGGCCAAGAACTGCGCCGTGAGCTGGAACGAGACGCACATCAACATCCTCGACACACCCGGCCACGCGGACTTCGGCGGTGAAGTGGAGCGTGCCCTGTCCATGGTGGACGGCGTGGTGCTGCTGATCGACGCGCAGGAAGGCCCCATGCCCCAGACGCGCTTCGTGACCAAGAAGGCACTGGCCCTGGGCCTGAAGCCCATCCTCGTGGTCAACAAGGTGGACAAGCCCGGTGCGCGTCCCGACTACGTGGTCAACGCCGCCTTCGACCTGTTCGACAAGCTGGGTGCCACCGACGAGCAGCTGGACTTCCCCGTGGTGTACGCCTCGGGCATCAACGGCTGGACCTCGCTGGAAGAAGGCGCTCCCGGCGAACAGTGGGGCCCCGACATGTCGGCCCTGTTCGACACCATCCTGAAGCACGTTCCCGCCGTCAAGGGCGATCCTGCCGCTCCGCTGCAGATGCAGATCTCGGCGCTGGACTACTCCACCTTCGTGGGCCGTATCGGCGTGGGCCGCATCACCTCCGGCACGCTCAAGCCTTCGACCGACGTGCTGGTCATGGAAGGTCCTGACGGCAAGAGCTACAAGGGCCGCATCAACCAGGTTCTGAAGTTCCAGGGCATTGACCGCGTGCAGGTGACCGAAGCCGGTCCCAGCGACATCGTGCTGGTCAACGGCATTGCCGACCTGGGCATGGGCGTCACGCTGACCGACCCGCTGAACCCCCAGCCGCTGCCGATGCTCAAGATCGACGAGCCCACGCTGACCATGAACTTCTGCGTCAACACCTCGCCGCTGGCAGGTCGTGAAGGCAAGTTCGTGACCAGCCGCCAGATCTGGGACCGCCTGCAAAAGGAACTGCGTTCCAACGTGGCCCTGCGCGTCAAGGAAACCGACGAAGACGGCATCTTCGAAGTGTCGGGCCGCGGCGAACTGCACCTGACCATCCTGCTGGAAGAAATGCGCCGTGAAGGCTACGAGCTGGCCGTGTCCAAGCCCCGCGTGGTCTACCGCGACGTGGACGGCGTGCGCCACGAGCCTATCGAGCTGGTGACGGCCGACATCGAAGAAGGCCACCAGGGTGGCGTGATGCAGGCCCTGGGCGAGCGCAAGGGCGAGCTGGTCAACATGGAACCCGATGGCCGTGGCCGCGTGCGCCTGGAGTACCGCATTCCTGCGCGTGGCCTGATCGGCTTCACCAACGAATTCCTGAACCTGACCCGTGGTTCCGGCCTGATCTCCAACATCTTCGACAGCTACGAGCCGCACAAGGGCGAAATCGGCGGCCGCAAGAACGGTGTGCTGATCTCCATGGACGAAGGCGAAATCTTCACCTACGCCCTGGGCAAGCTGGACGACCGTGGCCGCATGTTCGTCAAGGCCAACGATCCCGTGTACGAAGGCATGATCATCGGCATCCACAGCCGTGACAACGACCTGGTGGTCAACGCCACGCGTACCAAGCAGCTGACCAACTTCCGCGTGTCCGGCAAGGAAGATGCCATCAAGATCACGCCCCCGATCGACCTGTCGCTGGAATACGCGGTGGAATTCATCGAGGACGACGAGCTGGTGGAAATCACCCCCAAGAGCATCCGCGTTCGCAAGCGCCACCTGTCCGAGAACGAGCGCAAGCGCGCTTCGCGCGGCGCATAAGCGCTGTTGCGCCAAGGGCGCACGCAAGCCGCATGGCTTCACCGCCCTGACTGTCAAAGGCCGCATCTGCGGCCTTTGTCTTTGTGGCGCGCCGTTCAGGCGTGCGGGTGCCACGGCAAAGGAGCTACTGCTTGCAACTGCTTGCTACTGCAGCTGCAGCAGCAACTCGCGCAGTCGCTGCCCGGCCGCTGCGCTTTGCTGCGGATTGAGCGCCAGGGCCAGGCCGATGGAGGGCAGGTTCTCGGTATCTGCCAGCGCGCGAAACACCACCCCCGGCGTGCTGCCCTTGGCCACCACGGCTGGCACCAGCGCCACGCCCAGGCCCGCACCCACCAGGCTGACCAGGGTCTGCGCCTGCACGGCATGCTGCTTGACCTGGGGCATGAAGCCCGCGTTCTGGCAGGCCAGCACCACCAGCGCATGCAGGCCTGGCACCTCGCTGGGGCGGTAGTTGATGAAGGGCTGGTCCGCCAGGTCCCGCAGCCGCAAGGCGGGCCGCTGCAGCAGCGGGTTGCCTTCGGGCAGCACGGCCACCAGCTCGTCCTTTTCCACGGGCGTGATGGACAGGTCGGTGGCCTGCGTCACCGGATAGCGCAGCAGGCCGGCATCGAAATCGCCGCTGGCCACCTGCGCGCAGATCTCGCGCGTGGTCGATTCGGTCAGCACCAGGTCGATCAGCGGATATTCGCTGCGAAAGGCCTGCACCAGCCGTGGAATCAACGAGAACGTGGCCGAGCCTATGAAGCCTATGTGCAGCCGCCCGCGCTCGCCGCCGGCCGTGGCGCGCGAGACCTCCTGCATCTGGCGCGCATGGTGCAGGGCCAGCTCGGCACTTTCCAGTGCCGCCAGGCCTGCCTCGGTCAGCGCCGTGCCCCGGCGGTCGCGCTGGAACAGCTGCACGCCCAGGCTGTCTTCGAGCCTGCGTATGGATTGGGACAGCGGCGGCTGCGACATGTGCAGCTGCTCGGCCGCCTGCCGGTAGTTGAGCGTGCGGGCCAGGGTGACGAAGTGACGCAGTTGGCGCAGGTCCATTGATATCTACCGTGTATCAGAGATGCTGAATTAAGTCTTAGACGCAGCTTTGAAGATATCAAATACTGGCTCCCTGAAGCAACATGGAGACCACAGTGCAGGCTGCGTTGACAGGGATTCGGGTGCTGGATCTGTCCAGCGTGGTGTTCGGGCCGCTGGCCAGCCAGGTGCTGGCCGACTACGGCGCCGAAGTCATCAAGATCGAGCCGCCGGCCGGCGACTCCACGCGCCATACCGGCCCGGCCGTGGAGCCCGGCATGGCGGCCATGTTCATGGGCACCAACCGCAGCAAGAAGAGCGTGGTGCTGGACCTCAAGCAGGAAGAGTCGCGTCAGGCCCTGCATGCGCTGCTGGCCACGGCCGATGTGTTCATGCACAGCATGCGGCCGCAAAAGCTGGCCCCGCTGGGCCTGGACCCCGCAACGCTGCGCGAGCGCTATCCGCGCCTGGTCTATGCAGGCCTGCATGGCTTTGGCGAGGACGGCCCCTATGCAGGCATGCCCGCCTATGACGACGTCATCCAGGGCATGAGCGGCCTGGCCGACCTGATGGAGCGCCAGACGGGCGAGGCGCGCTACCTGCCCACCATTGCGGCCGACAAGACCTGCGCCCTGGTGGCCGCGCATGCCGTGCTGGCGGCGCTGTTCCAGCGCGAGCGCAGCGGCCATGGCTGCTTTGTGGAAGTGCCCATGTACGAGACCATGGTGGGCTTCAACCTGGTCGAGCATTTCTACGGCATGCACTTCAGCCCCGCGCTCAGCGGCGCAGGCTACCCGCGCGTGATGGCGCCCTGGCGCAAGCCCTACAGAACGCTGGACGGCCACGTCTGCATGATGCCGTACACCGATGCGCACTGGCAGCGCTTCTTCGCCGCCGTGGGCCAGCCGCAGCTGGCCCTGGATGCGCGCTTTGCCAGCCAGGCCAGCCGCACGGCCCACATTGCCGAGCTGCTGGAGACCGCAGGCGAGCATGTGGCCCTGCACGGCACCCAGCACTGGCTCGATACCTGCCAGCGCCTGGAGATTCCTGCCGCCCCGGTGGCGCGCATGGACGATCTGCCCGCCGATCCACACCTGCAGGCCACGGAGTTCTTCGTGCCGCTGCACGACGCCGCCATGGGCACCGTGCACCTGCCGCGCTCTTCCGTGCGCATGGATGGCCGGCAGGCCCCCATGGGCATGCCACCGCGCCTGGGCGAGCACACGGCGGCGCTGCTGGCCCAGGCGGGCTGGAGCGTCGAGCGCATCGCCGGCCTGCAGATCACGCAACAGGAGACATGAGATGACAGTGAACACCCCGCAGCCCCACCCTGGCGCCGCCTGGAACGCCGTGCCCCGCATGGGCCAGGGCTTCTTCTGGCAGGACCTGCAGGTTGGCCAGCAGCTGCGCACCTTCCGCCGCACCGTGACCGAGTCCGACCTGGTCGCCTTCATCAATGCCACGGGCATGCTGGAGGCCATCTTCATCGAGGAGGGCTACGACGGCGGCGCCATTGCCGGCCGCCCCGTGCCGGGCGCCATGACCTATGCGCTGATCGAAGGCTTCATCCTGCAAAGCATGATCCAGGGCACGGGCCTGGCCATGCTGGAGCTGCACCAGAAGATCCTCGGCCCCGTGCTGGTGGGCGACACCATCGAGGCCCTGGTCGAAGTCACCGCCATCAAGCCCACCTCCAAGGGCAACCGCGCCGTCGTCACCTCGCGCATCGAGGTCTTCAACCAGGGCCACCAGAAGGTCATGGAATACACGGCCGTGCGCCTGCTGGCCGGGCGCAGCTAGGCGGCCACAAGCATTCCCATAACGACATCAGGAGACAAAAGCATGGACAAGCAGATCGACAAGGCGGCCCGCAAAAGAGGGCGCCGCATGGCGCTGGTCACCCTGGCGGCCCCTATTGCGGCGGCAGCGGCGGTGGCAGTGGGGGCGGCACTGCCCGGTGCCGCGCTGGCGCAGCAGCCCTGGCCCAGCAAGCCCATCACGATGGTCGTGCCCTTCCCGCCGGGCGGGCCCACCGACCTGGTGGCGCGCGTGCTGGCCCAGCAGGTCGGCCAGCAACTGGGCCAGACCGTGATCGTGGACAACCGGCCCGGAGCCAATGGCAACATCGGCAATGCCCTGGTGGCCAAGGCCGCGCCCGATGGCTATACCGTGCTCTACAACACCTCGTCCATTGCGCTGAGCCCGTCGCTGTACAAGAAGATGAGCTACGACGTGGGCAAGGACCTGATGCCCGTGGCGCTGACGGCCGTGGTGCCGCTGGGCCTGGTGGTCAACCCCAAGCTGCCGGTGAAGAACGTGCAGGAGTTCGTGCGCCATGCCAGGGACAAGACCGGCCAGCTGTCCTATGGCTCGGCCGGCAACGGCAACGTCACCCACCTGGCGGCCTTCCAGGTCGTGCAGCACTACCAGATCGAGGCCAGCCACGTGCCCTACAAGGGCAGCGCTCCGGCCGACGTGGATCTGGTGGCCGGGCAGATTGACTTCATGACCGACACCATCAACTCGGTCGCACCCTTCATCAAGGAGGGGCGGCTCAAGCTGCTGGCCGTGAGTTCCTCCAAGCGCCTGCCCAACTTCCCCGATGCACCCACGCTGGCCGAAAGCGGCATGTCCGGCTTCGAGGCCGGGGCCTGGCAGGGCGTGATGGTGCCGGCCAAAACGCCGGCCGCCATCATCCAGCGGCTCAACCAGGAGCTGATGCGCGCGCTCAAGGACCCGGGCGTGGTCGAGAAGCTGCAGCTGCAAGGCGCCGAAGGCCTGGGCTCCACGCCGGAGGAATACGGCGCCTACATCCGCAGCGAGATCAAGCGCTGGGCCGGCGTGGTCAAGAGCACGGGTGTCTCTCTGGACTGAGTGCGGGGCGTTGCGCCGCCTGTCGCGCAGTTGCGCAAATTGGCACCTGTTTGTCAGGGGTGGGTGCGGTTTTTCAGCTATGGTTGCGGCTCATTGCCCCGGGCTGCCGGGGCAGGGCATGCATAGCAACAAGGAGCAAGATATGACGGGAGCTGCCGGCGAAGTCCTCAGCGAAGTGCGGGGCCGCATGGGCATGATCACCTTGAACCGGGCCAAGGCGCTGAATGCGCTGTCGCTGGGCATGGTGCGCGATCTGCTGGCCACCCTGCTGGCCTGGCAAAAGGATGAGCAGGTGCTGGCCGTGGCCATCCGAGGCATGGGCAAGGAAGGGGTTTTCGGCGCCTTCTGCGCGGGCGGGGACATCCGCTTCCTGCATGGCGCGGGCAGCACGGGCAATCCGCAGCTGGAGGACTTCTTCACCGAGGAGTACGCGCTCAACCACCTGATCCACACCTTTGGCAAGCCCTACATCGCCTTCATGGATGGCATCGTCATGGGCGGCGGCATGGGCATCAGCCAGGGCGGCACGCTGCGCATCGTCACCGAACGCACCAAGATGGCCATGCCCGAGACGGCCATCGGCCTGTTCCCCGATGTGGGTGGCGGCTACTTCCTCTCGCGTTGCCCGGGTCACGCGGGTGAGTGGCTGGCGCTGACGGGCGATGTGATCGGCGCGGCCGATGCGCTGGACTTCGGCCTGGCCGATGGCTACCTGCCCTCGGACCAGCAGCCTGCGCTGTGGGACGCGCTGGCCGCCGGCAGCTTTGCCGATGCAGCGGCCATCGAGGCCCTGGTGAAGTCGAAGTTCACGGCCCCGGCCAAGCCAGCGGCCCAGCCCCGCGCCGAGATCGACCGCGTGTTCGCCCTGCCTACGGTGGCTGCCATGGTGCAGGCGCTGGAAGCGGCAGATGGCGAGTGGGCGCAGCACACGGCAGCCACGCTGCGCAAGCGCTCGCCGCTGATGCTGCACGTGGTGCTGGAACAGATCCGCCGCGCGCGCGGCATGACGCTGGCCCAGGACCTGCGCATGGAGCGCGACATGGTGCGCCACTGCTTCTACCTGCGCCCAGGCCAGAGCGAGACCATCGAAGGCATACGCGCGCTGGCCGTGGACAAGGACCACCACCCGCGCTGGAACCCCGCGCGCATCGAAGACGTGCAGGAAGCGCAGTGGCGTGCCTTCTTCGACAGCCCCTGGCCCGCGCACTCGCACCCGCTGGCAGCGCTGGACTGATCGCGCGGCGGTTGCTCAAACCTCCAAGGGTTCAAAAGGCCATCCGGCGCCATGCCGGGTGGCCTTTTTTCATTCAACGATCCGCCGGCTCCATGCTGCAGGCCTGGCCGGCAAGCAGCCGGACCGCATGCTCTATGCGCGGCCCCGGGTCCCATTCGGGCACGGGCGGGGTCAGGCCCAGGGCCATCTGCCGCAGGGGCTCGGCAATGACCATGGACAGCAGCAGGTCGCAGACGACTTCGGGCTGTTCGGCCCGCAGCAACCCCTTGCTGCACTGGCGCCGCAGCCAGTCCACCAGCATGCCGCGGCCGCGCTCTATGCCGTTGCGCTGGTAGACCTCCAGCAGCTCGGGCTTGGCGGGGAAATCGGTGGTGAGCAGGCGGAACATGCCCACTGCCTCGGCCGACAGCACGCGCGCGGCAATCACGCGCAGGATCTCGGCCAGCGCTGGGGCCACCTCTGCGGCCGATTGCGCATCGGCCGACAGGGCGGGGCGGAAACCGTCGGTCCAGCCGCGCACCACCAGGGCCACCAGGTCCTCGCGGTTGGCGGCAAAGCGGTAGAGCGTTTTCTTGGCCAGCCCCGCGCGCCTGGCCACGGCTTCCATGGTGGTGGCGGCATAGCCTTCGTTGAGCAAGAGCCAGGTGGCGGCGGCCACGGCGGCATCGTTGGCCTCGTGCTCGGGCCGGGCCGGCCGCCCGCGCGGCCGGGGGGCCGCAGGAGTGATTTCGGATTCCATTGGATTTCTTGTCGTTCCGTTCGGTGTTGTGCAGGGTCGTGCCTGGTTGTGCAGCATTTTGTTACCCGGTAGGGATTATCCGATTGTTTGGAAACGTTGTTCGTTTCTTTAATATAAGATGGCTTTTCCTCATCAACCCAGGAACGGAAAACACCCATGAACTCCCATGCCTTCGAGCCCGACATTTCCCGCATCGACGAGCTGCTGCACATCACGCCGCTGCGGCTGGAGACGGGAATCCAGCGGCTGCCCAGCGGCTGCCTGGTGGTGGCCTGCCGCACCGACCTGCATGGCTGCAGCGGCCGCATGCTGGACTGGTGGTTCAAGTTCTTCGAGACCACGCAGCACATCAAGTGGTGGCATCCGCATGACCACATCGCGCATCGCGGCTGGGATGCGCAATGGAAGAAGGGCGAGAGCTACATCGGCGCGTCCATCGAGGCCGTGGAGTCCCTGGCCGATATTCCGCCCGTGGCGGCCAGGCTCAAGTTCCATGATCCGCGCGAGCTTTTCGACCCTGCGCAACTGGAGCTGGCCTTTGCCGAAAAACGCGCATCGGCCGCCGTCTATGCGCGCATCGGATTTGGCGAGCATGTGCAGCTGGACGCCAGCGGGGACCCCATGGACGGGCAGATGGTGCACCTGGCGCGTGACACGCCTTTTGGCTGCGTGCTGCGCAGCCGCTTTTTGCTGGGCCAGTCCTGCGCCGACCCGGCGGCCGAGCTGCCTGACGCGCTGGGCCTGGGCCTGCTGCGCCACTGCTACACGGAGTTCACCTACCTGTCGCGCTTCCTGCCCTCGCTGTACTACGGCGAGCATGGCAACGGCGAGGCGGCGCCGCTGCCCTGGTAGCCGTGGCCCCAGGCTTCAAAGCTGCTGGTGCACGGCCGTGGCCAGCTGCAGCAGCCGGTTGCGCGGCAGGGCGCCGCTGAGCGCATAGCCAAAGCCCTGGTCCACCCAGTAGAAGCTGGGCACGGGGCCGTCGCTGCTGAAGTGAAAGGCGGTCTCGCCGTGCGTGGCCGGGTCCTGCAGCGCGCCCAGGTACAGGGTGATGCGCTCGCCGGCCGCGTCCTGGTACATGAACTGGGCGCGTGCGCCGCTGTCGCCGGGCAGCAATCGGCCGCCCACCAGCTCATAGCCCAGGTCCGTGAGTGCCGGCAGCTTCAGCGGCCGGCCCAGGCGCTTGGACAGCCACTGCAGCAGATGGGCCTGCTGCGCTGCCTCCACCTCGACCGGGTGGCGTTGCTCGGGCTGGTAGACCGCATGGGCAACGGCCGCCTGGTGGGCGAAGCGGGCCGGGGTGGCGGCAGCCAGCGTGGCCGCCGTTGATGGCGCGGCGGCTGGCACCGCCTGCTGCCCATGCACCAGCCAGCCCAGGCCGAAGGCCAGCATCCAGCCCGCGGCCATGCCACCCCAGCGCCACCACTGCTGCTGGCGCTGGTGCAGGCCCTGCAACTGTTCGGCGGCGGCGCGCATTTCGTCGGGCATGCCGGGTTCATCCCGGGCGGCATGCAGGGCGCGCAGCAACTGGCGCTGGCGTTGCCATTGCTCCACGCGCGCGGCACTGTCTTCGTCCAGCTGGTCGCGCAGTGCCTGCGCCTGCTGCGCGGGCAGGCGGCCATCGACCAGGGCGTGCAACTGCTCGTCGGAAATGGGCGGGGGCAAGGGCGAGGAAGATGAAAGAGGGGTGGGGGCGGATGCGGTCATGGCGGCCTCGTCATTTGAGCCGGCGCAGCGCGGGGGCTGCGGCTTGGGGTGTTGCGGCCTTGGCAGTCGGTGCTGACTGTGCAGGCGCTGCAGAGGAGGCCGATGGGGTCTCCATCAATTCGCGCAGCCGGGACCGTGCGCGCGACAGCCGCGACATCACGGTGCCCAGGGGCAGCTGCAGCAGGCGCGCCGTGTCGGCGTAGCTCATGTCCTCCACGCTGACCAGCAGCAGCACGGCCCGCTGCTCGGCGGGCAGGCGCTGCAGGCAGCGCTCCAGGTCCAGGGCCGCGTCGCTGCTGTCCTCGGGTGCGGCCAGGGTCTCGGACAGGCTGTCTATGTCCAGCCACTGCCCGCGCGCGGCAGAGCGCCGCTGGTTCAGGTAGAGGTTGTGCATCAGCGTGAACAGCCAGGCGCGCAGATCGCCGTCGGGGCGCCACAGCAGCCATTTGCGGCAGGCACGTTCCAGCGTGTCCTGCACCAGGTCGTCGGCGGCCCAGGCATCGCCTGCCAGCAGCCGCGCATAGCGGCGCAGGCCGGGCAGGTGCTCCAGGATCTGGCTGCGGTCCATGGGCAGGTCCGAAGGCGGATGCGGCTGGAATCAGGGGCGTGCGGTATGCCAGACGCCCATGACGCCGTCGCCCGTGGTGTCACCGGCCTTGCCGTCCTTCACCCAGTAGTACAGCGGCTTGCCCTTGTAGGCGATCTGGCTGCTGCCATCGTCGCGCTGTATCACGCTGTAGTTGCCGCCGGACGGCGCCTGCTTGCCCATCAGCGGCGGCCAGTTGGTCGCGCAGGGGCCGTTGCAGACGGACTTGCCGCTGCCGGCCGTGTCCTTGTCGAAGGTGTAGAGCGTCATGCCGTTGGCGCCGACCAGCATGCCGTTTTGCACGCTGACCGCGCTGGGCGGGGTCTGGCCAGAGGCGTTGGCCGCAGGCGCGGAATAGCAGCCTGCCAGGGTCAATGTCAGGGCTGCCGTGAAGGCACAGGTACCAAGTTTCATGCCGAGCTTCTTCATCGCTGTCTCCGGTGCTTGCCGGCGCGCGAAATTGCGGCCGGACACTGCAATGAACACTGGGCCGTGCCGGTTTATTCCGCAGCAGTGCAAAAAAAGCTGCGGATGCCCGTCAACGGTTGAAGCTCTTCATGGCGCGCTCGACCTCGCGCTTGCCTTCGCGGTCCTTGATCACGTCGCGCTTGTCGTGCTCGGCCTTGCCCTTGGCAAGGGCGATGTCGCACTTGACGAAGCCGTTCTTCCAGTGAAGGTTGATGGGCACCAGCGTGAAGCCCTTTTGCTCGACCTTGCCGATCAGGCGCAGGATGTCGTCCTTCTTGAGCAGCAGCTTCTTGATGCGCGCCGCGTCGGGGTTGACGTGGGTGGAGGCGGTCTTGAGCGGGTTGATCTGGCAGCCGAGCAGGAACAGCTCGCCGTCCTTGACGATGACGTAGCCGTCGGTCAGCTGCACCTTGCCGCTGCGCAGTGCCTTCACTTCCCAGCCGTGCAGCACGATGCCGGCCTCGAAGCGTTCCTCGAAGAAGTAGTTGAACGCGGCTTTTTTGTTGTCGGCGATGCGCGACTGTGTTTCAGGTTTCTTGGCCATGGAGTAATAGATGCGGCGAAAACCTGGAGATGAAAGCTCTCCATACAATACTGGATTGCCGTCTCGCCTCCGTGCGGGATTTTAGTTTCGCCTTGCCGTCATTGTGACAGCCGTATGCGCCATGACCGCGCAGCCGGTGTTTTGCATGCCGTGCAGCCCGCCCCATTCATGAAAAAAGTCAACAAGTCCGTCCTGATCTGGTACAGCCCCCAAGAAATGTTTGCCCTGGTGACGGACGTGGCCCACTATGCCGACTTCCTCCCCTGGTGCGACCAGGCCAGGGTGCTGGAGCAGGACGAGCAGGGCATGACGGCCGAGGTGGGCATTGCATTCGGCGGCATGCGCAAGTCCTTCGTCACGCGCAACACGCACAGCGTGCTCGACGATGGCGGGCGCCAGGTCAGCATCCGCCTGATCAAGGGGCCGTTCTCGCGGCTGGAGGGCAACTGGATGTTCCGCCCCGTGGGCGACGGCTCGCAGCGCGCCTGCCGCGTGGAGCTGCAGCTGGACTATGGCTTTGACAACATGGCGCTGGCCGCCGTGGTCGGCCCGGTGTTCGACCGCATCGCGGGCTCCATGGTGGATGCCTTCGTCAAGCGCGCCGAGCAGGTCTATGGCTGAACCCCGGCCGTTTCTGTGCATCACGCTGGCATGCAGCCCGCGTGCCGGTGAAGTCGTTGAACTGGCCCTGCAATTGCCGGCCGGCGCCTCGATTGCCGACGCGGTCGAGGCCGCTGGTGGCTGGCAGGCGCTGGGCTTTGCACAGGAGGGGCCCGCTGGCCTTTGGGGCCGCAGCGCCCCTTTGACGCAAGGCTTGCGCGACGGCGATCGCGTGGAGCTGTACCGGCCCTTGACCGTGGACCCCAAGGTGGCGCGCCGCGAGCGCTTTGCGCGCCAGGGAGCCCGCGCCACAGGCCTGTTCCAGCGCCAAAGGCCCGGGGCCAAGGCCGGTTACTGACGGAGGGCGGCGCTCAGCGCACCGGGCCGCAGTCCGAGGCGATGGTGGCGTCGGCGCGCTTGAGTTCGCTGTTGCGCGTGGCTTCGTCCATGAAGCCGCGTTCGCCCTGGGCATTGGTGTGTGCCAGCAGGCCGCCCGATGACAGTGCCGTCTTGGCCTGTTTCGCCCGCGCACAGTTTTCCTGGCGATCCTTGGCAATGCGTTCCTTTTCTGCCTTGGCCTTGGCGGCCTCCTGGGCCTCGGCCTTGCGCTTTTGCTCTTCCAGGGCCTTGTCGGTGCCTGCGGGCTTGGCGTCCTTGGCGGCGGCAGGCGCTGCCTGTGCCGTTGCATCTGCAGCGGGCTGCGTGGCCGCATCTGTAGCCGCCGGTGCAGTGGATGGCGCCGCCGCTGCTGGAGCGGGCGCGCTGCCGCCAGGCTGGCGCAGGATGTTCTTGGCCGGAATGTCAGGGGGTGGCGCGCGGTCGCTGAAGACCTTGCGGCCTGTGGCGTCGACCCATTGCCACTGGGCGGCTGCGGATAGCGAACAGGCGGCAAGCGCGGCTAGCAAAACAAGCTTGGTGGCATGCATGGTGATTGGGGTGATCGGGCCGGTTGCAGGTAGCAATAGCAGGAAATGATGGCGGGCAGCGATAGCGGGGAACAATGGCCTACAGCATACATTGTGATCCGGCGCACGGGTACAATCCTTCTTTTGGAGCTCTCACATGCGCCTTCTCGGTAAAGCCCTGACCTTCGACGACGTCCTCCTGGTCCCCGCTTTCTCCCAGGTCCTGCCCAAGGACACCTCGCTCAAGACGCGCTTTTCGCGCAACATCTCCCTGAACATCCCCCTTGTGTCCGCCGCCATGGACACCGTGACCGAAGCGCGTCTGGCCATTGCCATTGCGCAAGAGGGCGGTATCGGCGTCATCCACAAGAACATGACGGCAGAGCAACAGGCTGCCGAAGTGTCCAAGGTCAAGCGCCATGAATCCGGCGTGGTGCACGACCCCGTGGTCATCACCCCCGAGCACACCGTGCTGCAGGTGCTGCAGCTGTCCGAGAACCTGGGCATCTCCGGCTTTCCCGTGTGCGACGGCGGCAAGGTGGTCGGCATCGTCACCAGCCGCGACCTGCGCTTCGAGACCCGCTACGACGTCAAGGTCAGCCAGATCATGACGCCGCGCGAGCGCCTGATCACCGTCAACGAGAAGGACGGCACCACGCCCGTGGAAGCCAAGGCCCTGCTCAACAAGCACAAGCTCGAGCGCATCCTGGTCGTGAACGACGCCTTTGAACTCAAGGGCCTGATCACCGTCAAGGACATCACCAAGCAGACCACCTTCCCCAACGCAGCGCGTGACAGCGCAGGCCGCCTGCGCGTGGCCGCCGCCGTGGGCGTGGGCGAGGGCACCGAGCAGCGCGTGGAGCTGCTGGTCAAGGCCGGCGTCGATGCACTGGTGGTGGACACGGCCCACGGCCACAGCAAGGGTGTGATCGACCGCGTGCGCTGGGTCAAGCAGAACTACCCGCAGGTCGATGTCATCGGCGGCAACATCGCCACCGGCGCCGCTGCGCTGGCACTGGCCGAGGCAGGCGCCGACGCCGTCAAGGTCGGCATCGGCCCTGGCTCCATCTGCACCACGCGCATCGTCGCCGGTGTGGGCGTGCCCCAGATCATGGCCATCGACAGCGTGGCCCAGGCCCTGCAGGGCACGGGCGTGCCGCTGATCGCCGACGGCGGCATCCGCTTCTCGGGCGACATCGCCAAGGCCCTGGCCGCTGGCGCCTCGACCATCATGATGGGCGGCATGTTCGCCGGCACCGAAGAGGCTCCGGGCGAGGTCATCCTGTACCAGGGCCGTTCGTACAAGAGCTATCGCGGCATGGGCTCCATCGGCGCCATGCAGCAGGGCTCGGCCGACCGCTACTTCCAGGAGTCGAGCACCGGCAATCCCAACGCCGACAAGCTCGTGCCCGAAGGCATCGAAGGCCGCGTGCCCTACAAGGGCTCCATGGTTTCCATCGTCTACCAGATGGCCGGCGGCGTGCGCGCTGCCATGGGCTACTGCGGCTGCGCCACCATCGAAGAGATGAACAACACGGCCGAGTTCGTCGAGATCACCGCCGCAGGCATCCGTGAATCGCACGTGCATGACGTGCAGATCACCAAGGAAGCGCCCAACTACCGCGCCGACTGATCCCGATCCAGCGCCTTGGCGCGAGATGGAAAAGAGGTCCGGGCAGCCACTGCCCGGACCTCTTTTTTTGTGCGCCTAGATGACGAAGCTCAGATGGCGAAGTTGTCCAGCACCGCGCCCGAGCTGGCGCTCGATGCGTTGAACGCGAACTTGGCCTGCACGCCCCGCGTGTAGCGGGGCGCGGGGGCCTTCCATGCCGCACGGCGCTGGGCGAGCACGTCTTCGGGCACGTTCAGCTGCAGTTGCAATGCGTGCGCGTCGATGGTGATCGAGTCGCCCTCGTGCACCAGCGCGATGGTGCCGCCCACGGCCGCTTCCGGCGCCACGTGGCCGACCACCATGCCCCAGGTGCCGCCGGAGAAGCGGCCATCGGTGATCAGGCCCACGCTCTCGCCCAGGCCGGCGCCGATCAGGGCGCCCGTGGGGGCCAGCATTTCCGGCATGCCGGGGCCGCCCTTGGGGCCCAGGTAGCGCAGCACCATCACATCGCCGGCCTGGATCCTGCCGTCGAGGATGGCCGCCAGTGCCGATTGCTCATCGTCGAACACGCGTGCCGGGCCGGTGATGACCGGGTTCTTAAGGCCCGTGATCTTGGCCACCGCACCTTCCGGGCTCAGGTTGCCCTTGAGAATGGCCAGGTGGCCCTGCGGATAGAGCGCGTCCGAGAGGGGGCGGATGACCTGCGGGTTGGGCGGTTCGTCAGGCACGCCGGCCAGGGTCTGCGCGATGGTCTGGCCCGAGATGGTGATGCAGTCGCCGTGCAGCAGGCCCGCATTCAGCAGGATCTTCATGACCTGCGGGATGCCGCCCGCCTGGTGCAGGTCCACCGCCAGGTATCTGCCGCTGGGCTTGAGATCGCACAGCACCGGCACCCGCTGGCGGATGCGCTCGAAGTCGTCGATGGACCAGGGCACGCCGGCCGCATGGGCGATCGCAAGAAAGTGCAGCACGGCATTGGTGGAGCCCCCGGTCGCCATGATCACCGAGACCGCGTTCTCGATGGACTTGCGCGTCACGATGTCGCGCGGCTTGAGGTCCATCTTGATGGCCTCGATCAGCACCCTGGCGGATTCCTTGGCCGAGTTCTCCTTTTCATCATGGGGATTGGCCATGGTGGAGGAGTAGGGCAGGCTCATGCCCAGCGCCTCGAACGCGCTGGACATGGTGTTGGCGGTGTACATGCCGCCGCACGAGCCCGTGCCGGGGATGGCGTGCTGCTCGATGTCCTTGAGCTCCTGGTCGCTGATCTTGCCCGCGGCGTTTTCGCCGACGGCCTCGAACACGCTGACGATGTTCAGGTCCCGGCCTTTCCACCTGCCGGGCAGGATGGTGCCGCCGTAGACATAGATGGCCGGCACATTGGCGCGCAGCATGCCCATCATGCCGCCGGGCATGTTCTTGTCGCAGCCGCCGACCACCAGCACGCCATCCATCCACTGGCCGCCCACGCAGGTCTCTATGCAGTCGGCGATCACCTCGCGGCTGACCAGCGAGTACTTCATGCCTTCCGTGCCCATGGACATGCCGTCCGAGATGGTCGGCGTGCCGAACACCTGCGCGTTGCCGCCGGCTTCCTCGATGCCTGCGATGGCCGCGTCCGCCAGCCTTTGCAGGCCGGAGTTGCACGGCGTGATCGTGCTGTGGCCGTTGGCCACGCCGACCATGGGCTTCTTGAAATCCTCTTCCTTGTAGCCCATGCCGTAGAACATGGAGCGGTTGGCTGCGCGCGCCTTGCCTTCGGTGATGTGGGAGCTTCGGCGGTTGATCTGGTTCGGCGGGGTCATGGCATGTCTCTCGTTGTGGGGGTTGGATGAGTATGGGCCGACTGATTCATCTGATCCAATCCTATTCATCGGCATGATTGATATGCTGCACATATGAATGAGCCCCCCATTGATCTGCGCGTCTGGCGGCAATTCCTGGCCGTGGCGGACGAGCTGCACTTCGGCCGCGCCGCGTCGCGCCTGCACATGACGCAGCCGCCGCTCACACAGGCCATCGCCCAGCTGGAGCGCAGCCTGGACGTGGCGCTGTTCGAGCGCTCGAGCCGCCACGTCGCGCTGACGCCCGCTGGCGAGGCGCTTGTGCCGCAGGTGCGTGAGCTTCTGGCGCGGGCGGCAGCGCTGCCCGGGATTGCGCGGGCTGCGGCAGCGGGAGAAGTGGGGCGCGTGCGGCTGGCCTTTGTCTCCACCATCGGCTTCACCCGGCTGCCGCTGTGGGTGCGGGACTTCGTTGCAGGCACGCCCGGTGTGGCGTTGGAGCTGGTCGAGGCCACCAGCGATGTGCAGATGGAAGCCTTCGAGCGCGGGCAGATCGATGCCGGGCTGATGCTGCATGCCCCCGGGCATGCGCCGGCCGGCCTGGAGCGCCTGGCCGTGGGGCGGGAAGCCATGGTGCTGGCCCTGCCTCAGCAGCATGCGCTTGCCGGTGCAGACCGGCTGATGCTCGACGAAGTGCTGGAGCAGCCGCTGGTGATCTTTCCGCGCCGCATCATGCCCTCGCTCCATGACGCGGTGACGGATCTGTACCGACGGCACGGACATGTGCCGCGCATCGCGCAGCAGGCGATACAGATGCAGACCATCGTGAACCTGGTCTGGGGCGGCATCGGCCTGGCCTGGGTGCCCGCCAGCGTGATGCAGTTCTGCAGGCCAGGCGTGGTCTATCGCGAGGTGGTTTTCGCCAGCGCCCGTGCAGGCAGCAAGGCCGTTGCCCTGCCGGTCTGCGAGACCAGTCTGGCCTGGCCTGCCGGAGCCATGTCGCCCGCGCTGGCGCGGTTTGTCGGCTTCGTGCGCGAACAGCGCTGAGTGGCGTTCACCGACAGCCCCCGAGGCAAGGCCCTCGAATATCCGCATGGTTCTGGTCTGAATTTTTGGAAATTCTGGCCAGAATGATAGAATTCGGGCCAGGCCGGACACCAGGCCTGTTTTTGTTTTCAGCCCCGCCATGCAATCTGTCGGCATCTACGAAGCCAAGACCCGTTTCTCCGCCCTGATCGAACTTGTCGAGCAGGGCGAGGAAGTGCGCATCACCCGCCACGGCAAGGAAGTGGTGCGCATGCTGCCGGTGCGCCGCCGCCCCGTGATCACCGACGAGCAGATCGCCCGCGAGCTGGAGCAGATGCAGGCACTGCAGGCCACGGTGCGGCCGGCCCAGTCGACACAGTCGGCACAGGCGCCGGACGCCACCACCCGACTGCGCCACGCAGGCCGGAGCCAGGCATGACCTCCTTCGTGCTTGATGCCTCCGTCACCGCCGCCTGGCTGCTGCCCGATGCCGCCAGCGTGCACACCCAGCGCCTGTATACCCGCATCCGCCGCCATGAAGTGGACCCGCAGGCGCCCAACCTCTGGCAGTGGGAGTGTGGCAACCTGATCGCCTCGGGCGTGCACGGCGGCCGCATTCCGCACAGCTCGGTCGAAGGCCTGTGGGGCGTGCTCGAGGCCATCCGCCACCGCGTGGAACTGCACGAGCTGGCGCCCGCCCAGCACAAGGCCGTGCTCGACGTGGCGCTGGACACCCGCCTGCCGGTCTATGACGCGGCCTACCTGTGGCTGGCGCAGTCGCTGCGCCTGCCGCTGGCCACCTTTGACGCGGCCCAGGCCGCCGCCGCGCGCAAGCGCGGGCTGGCGCTGCTGGCCCCTGAAGATTTCTGATCCCCTCCCATCACCTTTGCCTGAGATGACCATGCAACACGACAAGATCCTCATTCTTGACTTCGGCTCCCAAGTCACCCAGCTGATCGCCCGCCGCGTGCGCGAAGCCCATGTCTACTGCGAAGTCCACCCCTGCGACGTCAGCAGCGACTGGGTGCGCGAATTCGCCGCCGACGGCCGCCTCAAGGGCGTGATCCTGTCGGGCAGCCACGCCAGCGTCTACGAAGTGGACGACCGCGCCCCCGACGCCGTGTTCGAGCTGGGCATTCCCGTGCTGGGCATCTGCTACGGCATGCAGACCATGGCCACCCAGCTGGGCGGCAAGGTCGAAGGCTCGCACACCCGCGAATTCGGCTACGCCGAAGTGCGCGCCCATGGCCACACCGAACTGCTCAAGGGCATCGAGGACTTCGCCACGGCCGAAGGCCACGGCATGCTCAAGGTCTGGATGAGCCACGGCGACAAGGTCACCGAGCTGCCCCCGGGCTTCAAGGTCATGGCCTCCACGCCGTCCTGCCCCATCGCCGGCATGGCCGACGAGGCGCGCCGCTTCTACGCTGTCCAGTTCCACCCCGAAGTCACGCACACCGTGCAGGGCGCGGCCCTGCTCAACCGCTTCGTGCGCGAGATCTGCGCGGCGAATGCCGACTGGATCATGGGCGACTACATCGAGGAAGCCGTCGCCAAAATCCGCGAGCAGGTGGGCGACGAGGAAGTCATCCTCGGTCTGTCGGGCGGCGTGGATTCGTCCGTGGCCGCGGCCCTGATCCACCGTGCCATCGGCGACCAGCTGACCTGCGTCTTCGTGGACCACGGCCTGCTGCGCCTGAACGAAGGCGACATGGTCATGGAAATGTTCGAGGGCAAGCTGCACGCCAAGGTCATCCGCGTGGACGCCAGCGACCTGTTCCTGGGCAAGCTGGCCGGCGTCAGCGAGCCCGAGGCCAAGCGCAAGATCATCGGCGGCCTGTTCGTGGACGTGTTCAAGGCCGAGGCCGCCAAGCTCAAGGCGGGCGACGGTGGCCACAAGGGCGCCACCTTCCTGGCCCAGGGCACCATCTACCCCGACGTCATCGAGTCGGGCGGTGCCAAGAGCAAGAAGGCCGTCACCATCAAGAGCCACCACAACGTCGGCGGCCTGCCCGAACAACTGGGCCTGAAGCTGCTCGAACCCCTGCGCGACCTGTTCAAGGACGAAGTGCGCGAACTCGGCGTGGCCCTGGGCCTGCCGCGCGAAATGGTCTACCGCCACCCCTTCCCGGGCCCGGGCCTGGGCGTGCGCATCCTGGGTGAAGTCAAGAAGGAATACGCCGACCTGCTGCGCCGCGCCGACGCCATCTTCATCGAGGAGCTGCGCAACTGGACCGACGAAGCCACCGGCAAGAACTGGTACGACCTCACCAGCCAGGCCTTCACCGTCTTCCTGCCCGTCAAGAGCGTGGGCGTCATGGGCGACGGCCGCACCTACGACTACGTCGTGGCCCTGCGCGCCGTGCAGACCAGCGACTTCATGACCGCCGACTGGGCCGAGCTGCCCTACGGCCTGCTCAAGAAGGTGTCTGGCCGGATCATCAATGAAGTGCGCGGGATCAACCGCGTGACCTACGACGTTTCGACCAAGCCGCCGGCGACGATCGAGTGGGAGTGATTGCGCAATAGGAAACTGCTGGAACTGTCTGGCAGTGTTTCCACCACAAGCCCGCGTCAATGCGGGCTTTTTTGTTTCTGACTTTGGCATGGCTGGAATTATCTGGGCCCAAATGCATGAAATTTTTGAGCTTGTGCTGAGCTCTGGGTAATTTGTGCTATCGGCTCTTAATGGCCGCGGAATTCCAGCAATTCATCCAGATCACGGATCCATTCGGGAAGGAAGCTCTGATCCAATCCGAACGAGCCTTTGAGCTCGGGGCCGTCCGGGGAGCCCTTCATGGTGTATTGGGCGAACAGATGGCCCCATGCGTTTGCTACCCTGATGGCAAGCAGAAATTGAGGCTCGATCCCCGAGAGTTGGACAGGGTCAATATCAAAATGGCCCGCTATCAATGATTGATAGGCCTGTGAAAGGTCTTGCTGGAATTTTTTGATTTCTGCTGGCATTGTCAACCACTGAACACTGCCCGAAAAATTTCCGTCCGTGATTTTTACATTGAGAGTCAACCAGTCCCGATAAGGGACGCCATCTTCCTCGATGGAACGAGAAGTCGGCACGATATCGAATTTGAAGTCATCGAAATCAATGGTCAGCATGTTTGTTTGTATGGAAATGAGAAATGGTTCCATCGTGCCTGGCGACAGAGATCCAGCTAGTTTGAGGGGTAACGCGCAGGGTCCCCAGACCTTGTCCGCCTTGCTGTCTGCCGGTGGCGCATGGGCTGCGGCTGAGCTCCCCACAGCTTTGATCACAGGCACATGAAAGAGGGCTGAAGAGGGCTGCCCTGCGCATCCTCTGGAGCCCGACGACAATAGCCCATGATTCAAGAAAACCCCCTGGCGGCAACCGAACTGGAGCGGCCTGCCATGGCCTTGCGCACTCTTGCGAATGGGGTCCGGCTGCTGGCGCTGCCCATGCCGCATTTGCAGAGCGTCAGCGTGGGTGTGTTCCTGCGCGTGGGCTCCCGCGACGAGACCTCCACCAGCAACGGCATCAGCCATGTGCTGGAACACATGGCGTTCAAGGGCACGCACACGCGTTCCGTGCAGGAGATCAACCTGGATGCGGAGCGGCTGGGGGCGGAGGTCAACGCCTTCACCGGCAAGGACATCACCGGCTATTTCATGACCGGCCTGGGCTGGCATGCGCAGGCCTTGCTGGGAATGATTGCGGACATCGTGCTGAACAGCGTGTTTCCCGAGCATGAGCTGCAAAGGGAGCTGCAGGTGATCCGGCAGGAGGCCATCGAGTACGAAGAGGACCCGGAGGACAGCGCCGGCGATCTGCTGGACCGCGCCATCTGGGGCGACGACCCCATGGGCATGCCTGTGATCGGCACGGTGGCCAATATCGAAGGCTTCACGCGGCAGGATCTGGTGCGCCATGTGCAGTCCCATTACGTGGGAGAAAAGACCGTCGTCGTCGCGGCCGGAAACTTCGATGTGCCGGCCTGGCTGGAGCAGGCGGCGCAGCTGTTCGCCGGCATGCCTGCTTCCGCCAATCCGGCTGTGGCGCTGCCCCCTCAGCCCGCAAAGTATGTGGGGCAGGCCCTGGCGCAACGTTTCACGCAGGTGTCCCAGGTGTTCGTGAACCTGGCCTATCCCCTGGTGTTCGAGCAGTTGCAGGGCGAGCATCCGCAGCGTGCGCGTCTTGTGGCCTCGCTGGCGGCCCATCTGCTGGGCGAGGGGATGTCGTCGCCCCTGGTCGATACCGTGCGTGAACGGCTCGGACTGGCCTATACGGCCTATGCGGCGATGGAGGGCGGTGACGTGTGGGCCAATTTCATCGTGCATGCGGTCACGACCCCGGACAAGCTCGAAGCGCTGGTGGCCGCGACAGGCGGCCTGCTGCGCGCCCAGGCTGCCGGCATCGACCCCGTGCATCTGGAACGGGCCAAGAACCAGCTGGCGGTCTCGCGGGTGCGTGCGGGCGAGCGGACCTACGCCACCATGGAGCGGGCTGTCGAGGACCTCTTTGCCCATGGCAGCGTGACATCCGTGGCCGAAACGCTGGCGATGATCGATGGCATCGGTGCCGAGGAAGTGCGCAAGGTCTTCGAGCGCATGCTGGCCCACCCCCCAGCGGTGGCCATCACCGGCAAGGGCGCCAGTGCCCGGGCCGTGCGGCAACTGGCCGCAGGCCTGGCGGCCTGAGCCGGCAGCGCGCGGTCAGCGGCCAGCGGCCAACCGCCAGCCGCCAGCCGCAACACATGGCGCTTTTCCCGTTGTCATGGAGTTGAGGGAGCGGGCGGCGGCGCGTTCCATTGCCGCTTGAGGTAGTGCGACTTCGGGTGCTCCTGCAGGAACACGCAGCACTGTACCCACGCCGCTGACTCCAGGGGCGCACCGATCGCACGCGAGAGATGCTCGAACACGACCTCGGCTATGGCCGAGCACATCTGTGGCGGGCGCGGGTTGGTCAGCGTCAGGGTGGCGATGAGCTGCTGCGCGTGGGGGTCCTCGCCGCACAGTCCGACGGCGATGGGGGCCACGCGCGACTTCAGGTCCGCGAGCCGTGCCCATCTGCGCTCGGCCAGCGCAAGGTGCATGGCGTGCAGGACCGGCTCCCACTGGATCGACGGGAGCAAGGATGGCGATACCTCGATGGCGATGTGCGGCATGGGGCGGCGCCTTCAGTCGAGCTTGATGCCGACTTCGCGGATCAGCGTCTGCCAGCGTGCCCGCTCGCTGTCCAGCAGGCGTGCGAATGCCTGGGGCGAGTTGTCGATGGGCACCGAGCCGAGTTCGGCCAGCCTGTCCTGCGTGGCCTTGGCCGCCAGCGCCGCGCCCATGTGCTTGATCAGCCAGGCCTTGCGGTCGGCCGGGGTCGCAGCGGGCGCGAGGAAACCGTACCAGCCGCTGATCTCGGCGTCCACGCCCGATTCCTTGAGCGTGGGCACGCCGGGCAGCGCGGGAATGCGCCGGGCGGACGTCACCGCCAGCGCCTTCAGGCGCCCGCTTTGCACATGCTGCAGGATGGCCGGCGTGGCTTCGAACACCATCTGCACCGTGCCGCCCAGCACGTCGTTGAGTGCAGGCGCGGAGCCGCGGTAGGGAATGTGCAGGATCGAGGTGCCGGTCTGGCGCTTGACGAGTTCTCCCGCCAGGTGCTGCGGCGTGCCGTTGCCGGCGGATGCGTAGGAGAACTTGCCCGGGTTCTTGCGCAGCCATTCGAGCGCCTCCTTGGCCGTGGTCGCCGAGAAGGAGGGATGCACGGCCCAGATCAAGGGCACCGAGGCGGCCCATGCCAGCGGTGTGAAGTCCTTGGCCGGATCGAAGTTGAGCCTGGAGTACAGCGCCGGATTCGCGGCCATGGGGCCGAGTGCGCCCAGCAGCAGCGTGTAGCCGTCGGCCTCGGCGCGTGCCGCCGCCTCCGTGCCGATGTTGCCGCCCGCACCGCTGCGGTTGTCGACGATCACCGTGCTGCCGCTGTCCGACTGCAAGGCATTCGCCATCAGGCGGGAGACGGCATCGGTGGTCGCACCTGCCGGATAGGGGCAGATGATGCGGATGGGCTTGGACGGGAATGCCTGCGCGCGCGCCGAGGGGCTTGCGCCCAAGGCTGAAATGGCCGTCGCCGTGCTGGCGTACTGAAGGAAGTTGCGTCGTTTCATCGGTGCTCTCGTGACCAGAGTTGTCTCGTGGCCGTAGTGTCGGCAGGCCCTTGTTTCTTCGCAATTCGCATTTTCTGGCCGCGCCTATCGGATAATCCGATGGCCATGTCCGCACGCAGCCGCGACCCCCTCGATCTCGTCTCATTGCGCCAGTTGCGCTACTTCGTGTCGGCGATGCGGGCGCACAGCTTCAGTGCGGCATCGCGCGATGCCTCGATCTCGCAGGCGGCGCTGTCGGAGCAGATCGCCTTGCTGGAATCGACCCTGGACGTGCATCTGTTCGACCGTGCGAGCGGGCGCGCCGTTGCCACGGCCTCCGGACATGAGCTTGACCGCCGTGTGTCGGCCTGCCTCAGTGAGCTGCAGGCGGCGCTGCGCGATGTGCAGGCGCGTGCGAGCACCGTGGCGGGCCAGGTGCGCATCGGCCTGGTGCAGTCCTACGCGGGATGCTGGGTACTGCCCGTCGTGCGCAGGGCCCAGGCGCAGTGGCCGCAGCTGGCGATCGCACTGCGCAGGCGCACCGCACAGGCCTTGGTGGAGGGCGTGTTGCGGGGCGATTTCGATCTCGCCGTCAGCTTCGACCCGGAGCCGCATGCCGATCTGGAGATCCTGGCCTGCTTCGACGAGCCGGTGGTGGCCGTCGGATTGAAGCCCCGCCGGCGGCGACGCCTGCTGGAGCTCAGCGAGGTCGCGAACCACCCCCTGGCCTTGCTGCCAAGCGAATACGCAATGCGGCGCCAGCTCGACAACGCCTTTGCGGCGCAGGGGCTGAAGCCGGGCGTGCATCTGGAGTCCGATACGCTGGAGGACCTGGTGCATGCCGCTCGTGAAAACGGCATGGTTGCGCTGCTCAACGGTGCTGCGGCAATGAGCCTTGACGTGCAGGACGCAGTCCCGTTGGCCGAAAAAAATCTGGGCCGGCAAGCCTGCCTGGTGCGCTCACGCAGCCGTCACCACGGCTTTGCCGCCCAGTACGTATGGGACCAGCTGTCGGCGGCAACCCCCACGCTGCCGCCAGCGTGGGGGCGGCGCGTTGCAGTCGCGCGCTAGTCGTCGGCCGGATCTGTACCGCCCGGACCTGTACCCCCCGGATCTCTACCGCCCGTCAGGGCACTTCCTTCAGGCCCACCAGTTGCAGGGGGCGTGCCAGCAGTTCGTCGAAGCGTTTCTCGAACGCCTTGAAGTACGGCATGCTGAAGTGCGCATCCAGCGCTGCCTGGTCCCTGAATGACTCCCGCATGTAGAAGGTGCCGGGGGTGTCCGCCAGCTCGAACAGCGTGTAGTCCAGGCATCCGGCCTCCTGCCGGGTGAATGGCACCAGCGCGCGCAGGGCGTCGCGCAGCTGGTCGTGCTGGCCGGCCTTCGCCTCAAGGATGGCCAGGTTGAAAATGGTCTCTGTCTTCATGGCTCAGCCCCAGTTCTCCAGCACCACCTTGCCGCGCGCCTTGCCCGACTCGATCAGGGCATGGGCGCGTTTGAGGTTGTCGGCGTTGATGCTGCCGAAGCGCTCGGCCAGCGTGGTGCGGATCAGGCCGGCATCGACCAGTGCGGCAACCTCGTTGAGCAGGCGGTGCTGGCCGATCATGTCGTCGGTGCCGAACAGGGCGCGGGTGAACATCAATTCCCAGTGCACCGACACCGACTTGCGCTTGAGCTTGGTGATGTCCAGCGACGCGGGATCGTCGATCAGGCCGAATTTTCCCTGGGGCGCGATCGCCTCGACGATCTGTGCGAAGTGCAGGTCGGTCTGCGTGAGGCTCACGATGTGGTCCACCGTGGGAAAGCCGATGCGCTTGAGTTCGTCGGCAATCGGTTGGCTGTGATCGATCACGTGGTGGGCGCCGAGCTCCTTGACCCAGGCCTGCGTCTCGGGCCGCGATGCGGTGCCGATGACGGTAAGGCTGGTCAGCCGCGTGGCCAGCTGCGTGAGGATGGAGCCCACGCCGCCGGAGGCGCCGATGATGAGCAGCGTCTTGTGGCTGGGGTGCTTGCCCGGCGCGATGCCCAGGCGGTCGAACAGCATCTCCCACGCGGTGATGGCGGTCAGGGGCAGGGCCGCAGCCTGTGCGAAGTCCAGCGACCTGGGCGCGTGGCCCACGATGCGCTCGTCCACCAGGTGCAGTTCGCTGTTCGTGCCGGGGCGCGCAATGGAGCCGGCGTACCAGACGCGGTCGCCCGGCTTGAACAGCGTGACTTCGGGGCCCACGGCCTTGACGATGCCGCTGGCATCCCAGCCCAGCACCTTGTGCGTTTGCCCCTCGGCGGGCGCGCCGCTGGCGCGCACCTTGGTGTCCACCGGATTGACGGACACGGCCCTGACTTCGACCAGCAGGTCGCGGCCGGTGGCCACTGGATCGGGCAGGGTGATGTCGATCAGCGATTCGGGTTGGCTGATGGCCTGGGGTTTCTGGTATCCAACGGCTTTCATGGTCGTGCTTTCAAAGGTTGAGGAAGAGGGGATAGCAAGGAGGGAGAGCAAGGAGGGTTTCAGGCAGTGGCGAGGGCTGCGTAGTCCGAGTAGCCGCGCGCGTCGCCGCCAAACAGGGCCTTCGGATCGAATGCGGCCAGCGGCGCCTGGGCGGCGTAGCGCGCCGGCAGGTCCGGGTTGGCGATGAAGGGGCGGCCGAAGGCGACGAGGTCTGCCAGGCCCTCGTGCAGGATGGCTTGGGCGCGCTCCGCGTCGTACTTGCCCGCAACGATCACCTTGCCCTGGTAGGCGCGGCGCAGCGCGTGGCGGAAGTCCTGCGGAATCTCGGGCGCATCGTCCCAATCGGCTTCCGACAGGTGGATGTAGGCCAGGCCGATCTCGTCGAGCTTGCTGGCCAGATGCAGGATGGTCTCGATGATCTGCGGGCAGTTCATGTTGCGCTGCGTGATGAAGGGCGCCAGGCGGATGCCGGTGCGCTCGGCCCCGACCTCGCCCGCCACGGCGGCCGCGACCTCTTCGGCGAAGCGCGTGCGCTGGGCGATGCCGCCGCCGTAGGCGTCGGTGCGGCGGTTGGAGGTGGTGCGCAGGAACTGATCGATCAGGTAGCCGTTGCCGCCGTGGATTTCCACGCCATCGAAACCGGCACGCATCGCATTGGCCGAGCCCCTGCGGAAGTCGCCGATCACGTCCTGGATGTCCTGTGCGCTCAGTGCGCGCGGCACGGGGCAGTCGACCATTCGGCCGACACCGTCGTCGCCGACCACCCAGACCTGGGCTTCGGGCGACAGCGCCGAAGGCGCGACCGGCAGGCCATCGGCGTGAAAGCTGGCATGCGACATGCGGCCAACGTGCCACAGCTGCAGCACCATGCGCCCGCCGGCGGCGTGCACCGCGTCCGTGACGCGGCGCCAACCGTCCACCTGCGCCTCTGAATAGATGCCGGGGGTGAAGCTGTAGCCTTGGCCCTGGCGGGAGATCTGGGTGGCTTCCGAGACGATCAGGCCGGCGCTGGCGCGTTGTGCGTAGTAGGTGGCCATCAATGCATTGGGCACGTCGCCTGGCTGGCTGGTGCGGCTGCGCGTCATGGGGGCCATCACCATGCGGTTGGACAGGCTGAGCGGGCCGAGCTGCAGGGGGCTAAACAGGGGCGTGGAGGCGGTGGTCATGCGGTTCTTTGGCGGAGCTGTAGAGGTGTTGGGGCGGTGGCGGAAATCCGGTTCGCAAGTCGTCTGGGCATGGAGCGATGTTGACCTGGGTGTTTCAATTGAAAAAGACCCGCAAGACTGAAGGCGGCTTCAAAAGAAATTTGACGATGTGGTCCAGGCGCGGCCTGCACGACACCCCGGCGAATGGCCGTGCCGCGCCTGCCTGGCTACCATCTCCCCCATGAAGACCCAATACTTCGCCGCCACCTCACTCGACGGATTCCTGGCCACCGAGGACGACGCTCTGGACTGGCTGTTCCCGCTGGGCGACATGCAGGCCACGGGCTACCCGGAGTTCATTGCCGGCGTGGGCGCGCTGGCCATGGGGTCCGCCACCTACGAATGGATGCTGCGCCACGCGGAGACGGTGGCGCAGGAGACCGGGGCGGCGTGGCCCTATACGCAGCCTGCCTGGGTGTTTTCCAACCGCACGCTGCCTGGTATCCCGGGTGCCGATATTCGGTTTGTCAGCGGTGATGTGCGTGCCGTGCATGCGCAGATGCAGGCTGCGGCCGGCGGGCGCAATCTCTGGATCATGGGAGGCGGAGACCTGGCAGGCCAGTTCTACGACGCGGGCCTGCTGGACGAGATGATCCTGAGCGTGGGCTCGGCCACGCTGGGCCGGGGCAAGCCGCTGTTCCCGCGCCGGGTGCTGCATCCGGTGTTGCGTTTGTTGTCCGTGCGGCAGATCGGCGAGGGCATGGCGGTGCTGCATTACGAGGTGCGCAAGAGCACTGGCTGACGGGCTCCCTGATTCGGTCTGCGCGCCGCTCAGTTCGCCTCCCCGCGCCCAGGCGCCGTCATCCCCGGAATGTATTCATTGGAGATGAAGCTGCGGCAGCGGTGCATGAAGGCTTCCACCACATGGCGGGGCTTTTGTTCGCGGGCCCAGGCCAGGCCCAGTTTCATGGGGCGGTGGTTGCCGTTCAGGTGCAGGTTGACGATCTTCTTGCCGTCCAGCGCGTGGGAGTTGCGCGGGCGCACGTTGACCAGGGAGTAGCCCACGTCGTTGGCGACCAGGGAGCGCACCACGTCGGGGCTGGCGCTGCGGGCCGCGATCAGGGGCGAGACGCCGGCTTCGCGGAACAGCGACATGAAGTATTCACGGCTCAGGGGCAGGTCCAGCAGGACCATGGGCAGCTGGGCCAGCGCCTCCAGCGTGGTGGAGCGGTGGTTGGCCAGCGGGTTGAGTTCGCTGACGATGACCATGGGCGGCAGCTGGGCCAGCGGCTCGAAGCAGATGTCCGATTCGGCCACCAGCAGGTCGTAGGTGATGGCGACATCGATCTGCGCGGTGCGCAGCTTGTGGATCAGGCCTTCCTGGTGGTCCTCGATCTGGGTGACCGTGGCCTTGGGGTGGGCGCGCGCGAATCCCTGGCACAGCTCGGGGGCGACCATGGCCGCCAGCGTGGTGAAGCAGCCCACGCGCACGGGGCCGCGCACCTGGCTTTGCGCGCTGCTGGCCACGTCGTACAAGGCCATGGCCTGGTCGAGCAGGCCGCGGATCTCCCGCAGTACTTCGGCGCCTGCGGGCGTGACGGACAGGCCTTGCGCATGGTGACGCACGAACAGCGGCACCTGCAGCTCCGCCTCCACCTGGGTGATGGCCGATGAGATGGACGAGGGCGAGACGTGGATGCGGTTGGCGGCCTCGGCAATGCTGCCGAATTCGCCCGCTGCCACGCAGTATTCCAATTGTCTGAAGGTCAGTCGTGTCAGCACGGTGTGCAAGAGGTGGAGAGGGGGAGGGCGGCCAGGGTGATCCGCCGCGTAGTTGACCAAGCTGCGGACCGCGCTGCAAGAGGCCCTTCCCGCAAGGCGCCTGCATTGTGAGGCGGTCGGGCCCCGGCAGCCTTCAGTCGCTGGCGTTGTGATTGCGAAACCATTGCGCCACCGCACCGTCGCCCTGGGCCGGCGCCTGCGTGGCCTTCACGCGGTCCGTCAGGCCGGCGGACTTGCCGACAAAGTCCAGCGGCGCACCCCAGTTGAAGTGCCGGTACACGGCCGCCGTCTGGGCGTAGGGCGGGCATTGTGCAAACAGCTGGAAGCTGAGCCGGTGGCCGGCGTGGTCCGAGTCGAGCAGGTCGCGCGCATAGGCCAGCAGCCTGCGGCGGTCGTCGGCCTGCCATTGCGGGCCGAGGGTGTAGAACTTGCGCAGCCAGGGGCCGGTGTCCTCGTTCTCGAAGCTGGCGTGGTCCGGCGTCAGGCAGACCTGGCCGCCGCACAGCTCGCGCACGGTGTTCATCATGTGGTGCAACTGGCCGGTGGCCAGCGACCTTCCGGTGAACAGCAGCGACTGGTTGGGCATCATCAGCCCGGCCGGGCTGCGCTCGGCCAGCGCGATGGCGGCCGTGAGGTGGGCGTTGATGCCTTCGCGGTAGCAGGCCAGGCCGGCCAGCCTGTCCTGCACGGCCTGCAGCTTCTCCACGCCGGTCTGGCGCGCGTTGTGCAGGGCCGTGCCTATCAGCATGTCGGCCAGCTTCAGGCTGCGCTGCAGGAAGGTGAAGGCCGAGTAGCGGTGCAGCGTCTCGCGCAGGAAATGGGCGGCCCGGGTGTGGCGGTAGAACAGCACGTTCTCCCAGGGAACCAGCACGTCGTCGAAGACCACGATGGCATCCACTTCGTCGAAGCGATGGCTCAACGGATGGTCCTGGGCCGATGCGCGGGCGGCCAGGCCCGGGCGGCAGATGAAGCGCAGGCCGGGCGCGCCCAGGTCGCAGATGAAGCCTATGGCGTATTCGGACTGCGCAGCGTCGCCCCAGTGCGCCAGCCCCGGCTTGGTGAAGGCCTGGTTGGCATAGGCGGCGGCGGTCTCGTACTTGGCGCCGCGCACGATGACGCCTGCGTCGGTCTCCTTGACCACATGCAGCAGCACGTCGGGGTCCTGGTCCTGCGGCAGGCGCGAGCGGTCGCCCTTGGGGTCGGTGTTGGCCGATACGTGGAACAGGTCGCCACGCACCACGCGGCGGATGTGGGTGCGGATGTTGGCGGAAAAGCGCGGGTCCAGCTCGTTGAGCACGTCCTGGCCGTCGAACAGCGACCACATCTCGCCCACGCTCTCGTCGCCCACGCGCATGACCACGCCGCCCATGTCCTCCAGCAGCAGGTCGGTGGCGCGGCGCTTGTCCCACCAGTCCTGGCGCGTCAGCGGCAGCTTGTGGGCGATGGGGTGGCGCTCGCCGTCGCCTTCGTCGTAGGTGAGCGCGTCGCGCAGCGCGGCCTCGTGCTGCAGGTCGTACATGCGCGCGCGGATGTCCACCAGCGGCTTGAACATGGGGTGGGTGGTCACATCCTTGACGCGCTCGCCGTTCATCCAGACCCGCCGGCCATCGCGGATGGAGTCGCGGTACTGGCTGCCTGTCCTGATCATCAGCGGCTGGCCCACTTGCCGTCTTTGACCTCGTGCAGCTGCAGCTCCACGGGCACCTGCGTCTGGCCGTTGGCGTCGAAGGTCACGGTACCGGTCACGCCGTCGTAGCGTATGGCGCGGATGGCCTTGGCCACGGCCTGCCGGTCCTTGGTGCCTGCCGTCTTGAGCGATTGCAAAAGGATGCCGGTGGCGTCGTAGGCGTACTTGGTGTACGGGCTCTCGGAGTCGGCATAGCCCTTGGCGGCATAGGCGCGGCTCATGGCGTCCAGCCGGGGGTTGGTCTGCGATTTGGGCGTGCCGACGATGGTGCCGTCCGCAGCCGGGCCGGCGATCTGGATGAGCTGCGGGTCGAAGATGCCGCTGATGCCCAGCATGGGCTGCTTCATGCCCAGCTCGGCCATCTGCTTGCGCACGATGCCGGCCTCGGTGATCACGCCGCCGAAGTAGACCGCGTCGGGGTTCAGGCTCTTGATCTTGGTGAGGATGGAGCGGAAATCCGTCGTGCCCACGGGGTAGCTTTCCTCGGCCACCACGCTGCCTTTTTCTGCCTTGTAGAAGCTGCCGAACGAGGCCAGGTTGGCGCGCCCGTAGTCGCTGGTGTCGGCAATGATGGCGATCTTTCTTGCGCCCAGGCCCGTGGCGGCCCAGGTGGCCAGGGGCTTGTTCTCGTTGACCAGGGTGGGCGTCACGCGCGTGGTGTTGGCGAAGTTCTGGTCGGTGATCTTGGGGCCGATGGCGCCCCAGACGATGAAGGGCATCTGCACGCGGTTGAACACCGGCAGCGTGGCCAGGGCCACGGGGCTGTTCCAGTGGCCGATGGCGCCCACCACGTCGCGGTCGTTGACCAGCTTGAGCGCGGCGGACACGCCGGTCTGCGGGTCGGAGGCATCGTCCAGCACCACGCCCTCCACCTTGAACGGCACGCCGGCCGTGGCATTCCACTGGTCGATGGCCAGCAGGAAGCCGTTCTTCGCGCCCAGGCCCTGCTGTGCGTTGCCGCCGCTGACGGGGCCGATGAAGCCCAGCTTCACGGTGGACTGGGACCAGGCCGCGCCGCAGGCCAGCGTGGCGGCGGCCAGCGCCAGGGCGGATGCGGCAAGGCGCCGGCGCGATGGCAGGAGGGCGGTGGTTGTCGTGAAGGCTTGCATGGTCGATCGGTCCTGTTCAGGTGAAGACGAAGGGCAGCCATGGCGACCCGGGCGGGGGCCGGGGCGGCGGGGCGCCACGGTGCATGGCGGGCTGGCCGGCGCTGTCTGGCAACGCCGCCGGATCAATGTATCGCCGCACCTGCCCGGGACTGGATCGCGTTTTCCGAAGCAGCGCCTCGGCAAAAGCGACGCAGGTTTTGCGCGGTTTCTTGCTTCAATGGCTGCGTGACATGGAGACAAGCGAAGCCCCGCCAAACCGGCCGAACCCGACACAAGAGGAACCCTATCGATGCATGACGCGCTGTTCCAGCAACTCATCAACTGGCTGACCCTGGGCTGCATCTACAGCCTGCTTGCCCTGGGTTTCAGCCTGTTGTTTGGCGTGCTGCAGGTGATTCACTTTTCCCATGGCGACGTGGCCATGGTCGCCCCCTTCATCGCCCTGGCGGCCGTGCAGGCCCTCGCCGCCGCGCTGGGCGGCTCGGCCTCCTGGCTGTTGCTGGGCCTGGCCTGCCTGGTGGCCATTGCGGCGGTGGGAGGGCTGGGCGTCGCCCTGGACCGGCTGGTGATCAGCCGCTTTCGCAATGCGCCGGCCATGATGCCGCTGGTGGCCACGGTGGCGCTGGGCATCGTGATCCGCGAGCTGATCCGCCACCTGTACCCGCAGGGCAGCAATCCGCACGCGTTCCCGGCGATTGCGCAGGGGGCCGTTCCCACCCCGTTCGGGCCGCTGCCCCTGATCAGCGTGGTCTCGGTGCTGGTGGCGGTGGCGCTGGTGGGCGTGCTGCTCTATGTGCTGCACCACACGCCCATGGGCATGCGCATACGCGCCGTGTCGCAGGACCGCGAAACCGCGCGGCTGTTCTCCATTGCGCCGGGGCCGGTGTTTCGCAACACCTTCTTCATTGCCTCGGCCACCGGTGCGGTGGGCGGCATCTTCCTGGCCAGCTATGCGGGCGTGGTGCGCTTTGACTTCGGCGTGCAGGCGGGGCTGATCGGCTTTTCCGCCGCGGTGGTCGGCGGCCTGGGGCGGCTGGGGGGCGCCATTGTCGGCAGCCTGCTGATTGCGGCCATCGAGACCATCGTGCAGGGCTATGTGCCCAACGGCACCTCGTACCGCCTGGTGTTCGTGTTCGCGCTGGTGATCCTGGTGCTGATCTTTCGCCCCGCCGGCCTGTTCGGCGTTCAGAAAATGGAGAAGGTGTGATGCAGACAACGACGATACAGGCGCCGCCGCAGGCGGGACCACGGAATGCGGGCTCGGCCGCCATCGTGCTGGGCGTGTCCCTGGCAGGCGCCGTGCTGCTGCGCCAATTCCTGCTGGCCGAAAGCTGGATCACGGTGCTGGCGCTGCTGGCCTGCTTTGCCGTGGCCCTGGTCGCGGTGCAGAAACGCCCGGTGGTGGAGGACCGCATCGTGGCCGCCTTCGGCCAGTGCAGGCCGCTGGCCGTGGGCACGGGCGTGGTGCTGGCCCTGGTGTTTCCGTGGGTGCTGGGCGGTGACAGCTACGCCATGCACCTGATGATCATCGCCTGCCTGTACGCGGTGCTGGCGCTGGCGCTGAACTTCCAGCTGGGCAGCGCCAACATACCGAACTTCGCCACCGGCGCGTCCTACGGCATCGGCGCCTATGCGTCGGCCCTGCTGGCCATCCACTTCGGCGTGAGCTTCTGGATCTGCCTGCTGGTGGCCGCCGCCGTGGCCACGGTATTCGGCTTTTTGCTGGGCCTGCCGTCCATGCGCACCCGCGACAGCTACCAGGCGCTGGTGACGATCGCCTTCGGCATCGTCGTGCACCAGCTGCTGATGAACCTGGAGTGGACGGGCGGCGCCAACGGCCTGGTGGGCATTCCTTCGCCCACATTGTTCGGGCATTCGTTCAACGACCCCATCACGCTGTGGGGCCACAGCCTGCCGGGCCAGGCCAACTTCTACTACGTGGCCGTCGCCCTGCTGGGGCTGGCCATCGTCTCGGCGCAGCGCCTGCACAGCTCGCGCGTGGGACTGGCCTGGAATGCCCTGCGCGACGACGAGATCGCCGCGCGCGCCTGCGGCATCAACGTCACCTGGTTCAAGGTCAAGGCCTTTGCGGTGGACGCCTTCCTGGCGGGCTTCGCGGGCACGGTGTATGCGTTCTATGTGAGCTTCATCTCGCCGGACAACTTCACCTTCCTGGTGTCCGTGACCATCATGACGCTGGTGATCGCAGGCGGCATGGACAACACGCTGGGCGTGATCGTCGGCGCCTTCCTGCTGACCATGCTGCCGGAGAAGCTGCGGGCGTTTTCCGACTACCGCATCCTGTTCTACGGCCTGGTGGTGATCGCCTTCCTCATCATCCGCCCGCGCGGCATCTTCCCCCAACGGGTGCGCAACCATGAGCATTGATTCCCATCCCACCCACCATGCCGCGCCCGCAGGCCCGCTGGTCCTTGAGGGGCGTGGCCTGACCATGCGCTTCGGCGGCCTGACGGCGGTGCAGGGCGTGGACATCCACCTGGCGGCGGGCGAGGTGCTGGGCATCATCGGGCCCAACGGCGCGGGCAAGTCCACCTTGCTGAACCTGCTGACCGGCATCTACCAGCCCACCGAGGGCGAGGTACTGCTGCAAGGCCGCTCGCTCAAGGGCATGGCCGCGCACGACATCGCGGGCGCCGGCATTGCGCGCACCTTCCAGACCAGCCGGCTGTTCGGCTCGCTGAGCGTGCTGGACAACGTGATCATCGGCATGCACGCGCGCACCCGCTGCGGCGTGCTCACCGCGCTGCTGCGCCCGGCCGTATCGCGCGCCGAGATGAAGCGCTGCGCCGAGCGCGCCTGCGCGCTGCTGCAAAGCGTGTCCAGCGACCTGCACCAGCGCCGCAACGTGCTGGCCAGCAGCCTGCCGCAGGCCGACCGCCGCCGCCTGGAGATTGCGCGCGCCCTGGCCGCCGAGCCCCGCATCGTGCTGCTGGACGAGCCCTCCAGCGGCATGGACGACCGCGACACCGATGCGCTGATCGCCGACATCCAGCGCCTGCGCGAAGGCAATCCGGCGCTGGGCTTCATCATCATCGAGCACGACATGCGGCTCATCGCCACCTTGCCGCACCGCGTGATGGTGCTGGACTACGGACGCAAGATCGGCGACGACAGCTTCGAGGCGGTGCGCCGGCTGCCGCGCGTGCAGGAAGCCTATCTGGGCAGAAAGGCCAGCCATGCTTGAACTGGACTCCATCAGCACACGCTATGGCGTGGTGAACATGCTCAACCAGGTCTCGCTGCAGGTGCCCGAGCACAGCATCGTCTGCCTGCTGGGCCCCAACGGCGCGGGCAAGACCACCACCTTCAAGGCGATTGCGGCCCTGCTGCCCGTGCACCACGGCGCCATCCGCGTCATGGGCCAGCCGCTGGCGCGCATGCGCACCGAGGACCTGGCCGGCCTGGGCGTGGGCTTCGTGCCCGAAGGGCGGCGCCTGTTTGCCGAGCTGACCGTGCAGGAGAACCTGAAGATCGGCCACGACGCGCTGCGCCCGCAGCAGGGCTTTGCCCAGGCGCTGGAGCGCGTGGTGGCCCTGTTCCCCCGGGTGGGCGAGCGCTTGACGCAGGCGGCCGGAACCCTGTCCGGCGGCGAGCAGGCCATGGTGGCGCTGGGCCGCGTGCTCATGGGCGAGCCGCGCCTGGTGGTGATGGACGAGCCCACGCTGGGCCTGTCGCCCAAGCTCATCGAGGAGTACTTCGAGACGGTGCAGCGCATCCACAGCCAAGGCATCACCGTGCTGCTCATCGAGCAGAACGCCGAGGCGGCGCTGTCCATCGCCCACACCGGCTATCTGCTGCTCAAGGGCCAGCTGGTGGCCTCGGGCACGGCCAGCGAGCTGCTGGCCAACGACGTGGTGAAGCACCTGTACCTGTAGCGCCGCACGGGCGGCCTTCACCTCCTTCCCTTTTTTGTTGCGGACCACACCAAGGCAGTCGGCACCGCGCCGATGCGGGACGGGCTGCGCCTTTTTTTCCTGAGAGACCCACACCATGACAGCTGACATTCAAACCATCAACACGCTCGTGGTCGGTGCCGGGCAGGCCGGCATTGCGGCCAGCGAACACCTGAGCCAGCTTGGCGTAGAGCACCTGGTGCTGGAGCGCCAGCGCATCGCCCAGGCCTGGCGCACGGGGCGCTGGGACTCGCTGGTGGCCAACGGGCCGGCCTGGCATGACCGCTTTCCGGGGCTGGAGTTCAAGGGCGACCGCGACGGCTTTCCCGGCAAGGACGAGGTGGCCGACTACTTCGAGGACTATGTCCGCCAGATCAAGGCGCCCGTGCGCACCGGCGTGGAGGTCAGGCGGGTCACGCGCAACCAGGGCCGGCCGGGCTTCACGGTGGAAACGTCCGAGGGCGTGATCGAGGCCCGCAACGTGATCGCGGCCACGGGGCCGTTCCAGGTGCCGGTGATCCCGCCGATAGCGCCGGCTGCGCCCGCCGATGGCCGCCTGCTGCAGATCCATTCCGCGCACTACCACCGCCCCGCGCAGCTGCCCGAAGGCGCCGTGCTGGTGGTGGGCGCAGGCTCCTCGGGCGTGCAGATTGCCGATGAACTGCAGCGCGCGGGCCGCAAGGTGTTCCTGTCGGTAGGCGCCCATGACCGGCCGCCGCGCGCCTATCGCGGCCGTGATTTCTGCTGGTGGCTGGGCGTGCTGGGCGAATGGGATGCGGCCATTGCCAAGCCCGGCCGCGAGCATGTGACCATTGCCGTCAGCGGCGCGCGCGGCGGCCACACCGTGGACTTTCGTGCGCTGGGACACCAGGGCATCACCCTGGTGGGGTTGACCGAGTCCTTCGCCGATGGCCGGGTGCGCTTCCGGGACGACCTGGCCGAGAACATCGCCAACGGCGATGCCAACTACCTGGCCATGCTGGATGCGGCCGACGACTACATCCGCCGCAACGGCCTGGACCTGCCCGAGGAGCCCGAAGCGCGCAGGCGCCTGCCCGATCCGGAGTGCGTGCGCCAGCCCCTGCGCGAACTCGACCTGGCCGCCGCAGGCATCACCTCCATCATCTGGGCCACGGGCTACAGGGTGGACTTCAGCTGGCTGCAGGTGGACAGCTTCGAGCCCGGTGGCAAGCCGCGCCACCACCGCGGCGTGGGCCATGAGCCCGGCATCTACTTCCTGGGCCTGCCCTGGCTGTCGCGCCGTGGCTCGTCCTTCATCTGGGGCGTGTGGCATGACGCCAAGTTCGTGGCCGACCACATCGCCAAGCAGCGCCGCTACAGCGACTACGACGCCGCGGCCCGCAGCAGGTAGCAGGTAGCGCGCTCTGAGACACCTTCCCATCCACCCCCTGCAGGAGCCAGACCATGCCCACCCATACCCGCATCCGCATGTTCAATACCAAGGACACCTATCCCAACCAGTCGCTGGACAACGACCTGTGCCAGGCCGTGCGCGCCGGCAACACCGTCTATGTGCGCGGCCAGATCGGCACCGATTTCGAGGGCAATCTGGTCGGCCTGGGCGATCCGCAAAAGCAGGCCGAGCAGGCGATGAAGAACGTCAAGCAGCTGCTGGAGGAAGCGGGCAGCGACCTGTCGCACATCGTCAAGACCACCACCTACATCGTCGACCCGCGCTACCGCGAGCCCGTCTACCGGGAAGTGGGCAAGTGGCTCAAGGGCGTGTTTCCCATCTCCACGGGGCTGTGCATCTCGGCCCTGGGGCAGCCGCAGTGGCTGATGGAGATTGACGTGATCGCGGTCATCCCCGATGACTGGCAGCCGCCGGCCAGCGCCTGAACGTCGACCACAGCAAGCACCTGGTACAGCCGCATAGGCAGGAGGAAGAAACCATGACTTTTTCGATTGTGGGGCGCTGCGAGCGCACCGGGCAGCTGGGCGTGGCCATCAGCTCGTCCAGCATTGCGGTGGGCGCGCGCTGCCCCTGGGTGCGCGCGGGCGTGGGCGTGGTGTCCACGCAGAACATCACGCTGCCCGCCCTGGGCCCGCGCGTGCTGGACCTGCTGGAGCAGGGCGCCGACCCCCAGGCCGCGCTGCGCCAGGCGCTGGACGACGGCAGCTGGCCCCAGTACCGCCAGGTCACCGTGGTGGACGCACAGGGCCGCACCGGCGTCTTCAGCGGCAGCCAGGCCCTGGGCATCTTCACCAGCGCCGTGGGGCGGCAGTGCGTGGCGGCCGGCAACCTGCTGGCCAGCGAACGCACCATCGAGGCCATGGTGCCGGCCTTCGAGCGCAGCGCGGCGCTGCCGCTGGCCGAGCGCCTGCTGGCCGCCATGCAGGCCGCCATGGCCGCGGGCGGCGAGGCCGGGCCGGTGCATTCGGCCGCGCTCAAGGTGGCGGGAGAGCACAGCTGGCCCATGGCGGACCTGCGCGTGGACTGGTCCGAGCACGATCCCATCGGCGCGCTGCAAAGCCTCTGGGTCGCCTACGCGCCGCAGATGCAGGACTACCAGACGCGCGCCATCGATCCCACGGCCGCGCCCAGCTACGGAGTGCCCGGCGATGAGTGAGGCGGCCGGGTAGCTGACACATCGCCTTGCCCGGGCGTGCGGGCGTGTCGCGGCACTGGCATCGCGCTCACTTGGCGTCCGAAATCACGGGGGTATCGGGCGTCCAGCACGTGGTGCGATTGCGGCCATTGCGCTTGGAGAAATACATGGCGGCGTCGGCCCGCTCCAGGCAGCGCTCGACCGATGCCTCGCCCTCGTCCATGAGGCATACGCCCAGGCTCACGGTGAAGCGGATCGGGCTGTCCTGGCCCTGTACGGACACGGCCAGCGCCGCCACGGCCTCACGCAGGTTCTCCGCGCGCCGCAGTGCGGTGGGGGCGTCCACGTCCGTCAGCAAGACGGCGAATTCCTCGCCGCCCAGGCGGCCCAGCATGTCGCCCTGGCGCAGCTCCTTGGACACCGCGATCACCAGATGCCTGAGCACCTCGTCGCCCACGCCATGGCCGAAGCTGTCGTTGACGCGCTTGAAATGGTCGATATCCAGCATGATCAGTGCCGACGGATGGCTCAGTCCCAGGCGCAGGTGCTCCAGCTCCGACTCCATGCGCGTGATGAAGGCCCGCCGGTTGCTGGCACCCGTGAGCGCATCGGTCAATGCCAGGGCTTCGAGCTGCGTTTCGCGCCTCTTGTAGTCCGTCACGTCGTGGAATACCCAGCAGTAGCCAAGCAGCCGCTCCTGCCTGCGAAGCGGCAGCAGCTCCGTTTCTATATGGCGGCCGTTGGACAGGGCAAAGATCGTTCGTTGCGACAGGGCACCTGCCCCCGGTTGCGGCGCAGGTTGCAAGGCCGTTGCCATGGCCGGGGGCAAATAGGACAGCAATGTCTGCAGGCTTTTCCCCACAAGGTCCGCGGCGGACAGCGGCAGCTCGAACAGGTCCACCAGCATTGCGTTGCTGGCCCTGATGCACTGCCCCGCATCGTCGGTCACCAGGATGCCCGCCGGAAATTTCTCGATGATGGCCTCCAGCCGCTGCTGTACCTCGTGCAATGCGCTCTCCGCCTGATGACGGGCATCTACGTCGAACAGTGTCCAGATCACATTGCCCTGGGGATCTTCGGGGTCCAGCAGTGCGCCCTGCATGTCGAACCAGCGCATGTGCCCGCCCTTGACCTTCAGTGCCCACTCGGTACGCACCGTGCCCTTCAGGCTCAGGCGCTCGTACAGCGATGCGAAGCTGTGGAAGCTGTCGCTGGACGGATGCAGTTGCTGGAATGAGCACTGCGGCTCCAGTGCGCCCGCCGCAAGGCCGAAGCACTCGGCTGCCTGGGCATTGGCGTAGACGATGCTGCGGCGATGGCTGGCGACAAGCACCAGGGCGCTTCCGCGCTCCAGCAGGGCGCCCACCATATGGGTCTGCTCCACCCGTTCCTGGATATCGGTGTGCATTCCGAGCATGCGCAGTGCCTTGTTGTCGGCATCGCGCAGGGTGACTTCCCCGCGCGATTCGATCCATCGCCAGGAGCCATCGGCCTGCCTTATGCGCATCTCGACACGGAATGGGTCGCCGTGTTCGAGGTGGCGCCTGAGCCGTTCCTGGACGCGAGGCTGGTCCAGTGGGTGCAGCAGATGCATGAAGCCGGCCACGGTGAACGAACCGAGTGCCTGATCCGGCATGCCCAGCATCTGGTAGCAGCGGGCATCCCATAGCACCTGGTCCTGTTCGCGGTCCCACTGCCAAAGTCCGTCACGCACGGCGCCGATGGTCAGCCGCAGACGCTCCTCGCTCTCGTGAAGCGCCTTGCGCAGGCCTTCGTCCTGGGTGACATCGAGGATGTAGCCATGCCAGAGCACGGTTGCGTCTTCGGTGCGTTGCGGGCGTGCATGGCCCTGCAGCCAGCGCACGGAGCCATCGGCGGACTGTACGCGGTACTTGCAGGCCCAGTCCCCATGGCTGCGCATCGCTTCGTCGATGGACTGCCGGAGCGCGGAGATATCTTCCGGATGAACCCGCTGTGCCAGGTCCTGCAAGGCCGTGCCTGCCGTATCCGCATCGATGCAGTGCATGGCATAAAAGCCGGGGTTGGCAAACGACAGGGCGTAGTGTCCGGCAGGGTCCCAGCTGTACTGGAACAGGCCGCCCGGCACTTCCTCGGACAGGAGATGAAAGCGCTCTTCGGACTGGACCCGCTGGTCCTCCTCCCGCCAGCGCTGGAACGCCAGCCAGGCCGTCAGCATCCCGCCCAGGAAAATCAGCAGCGTGCCTATGCCGTTGCGCCACAGGCTCTGCCGTATGGTCTCGTTGAGCGGGCCGAACACGGCCTCGTGGTCCAGCCCCGTGCTCACCAGGATCGGAAAGCCGCTGACGCGGCTCCAGGCATACATGCGCTGTATGCCGTCGGTGCTCGCCAGCGCCTCGTAGGTGCCATGCGTGACGTCGGGGGCAAACAGCGCCACCCGCGCCGCGGGCAGCTGGCGCCCGAGCACCCGATCCTGGTTCTGCGAGCGTGCAAGATAGGTGCCGTCCTCGCGCAGCAGCAAGATCACGTCGCGCGGGCTGTCGAAGATGGCCTGCAGCTGCCGCGACAGGTACTGCGGCGACAACGACACCACCAGCACGCCCGCAAACGCGCCTCGGTGGTGCAGGGCGCGGCTCAGCTGGATACCCCATTGCCCGGAAACCCGTCCCTGCACCGGACGGCCAATGAAGGTTCCCTGCGTCAGGCCCTTCAGATGCGCCTGGAAATGTTCGCGGTCGAGAATGGACACGCTCTGCACAGGCGGCTCCGAGGCTGCCAGGCTCGAATACACCACCTGGCCGTTCGCATCGGCCACGGCCACCTGGACGATGGTGCCGGGCGGATAGGCCTCCTGGACGCTGGCGACGGCCCGCACGAACGCCTGCGAGTCACCCGACTCGTAGTCCTGGGCCAGGTCCCGCAGGGAATAGTTCAGGCCCGACAGCATGGTCCCGGCCTGCGCGGAAACCGCCTGGGACATCTGCGAGACGCGCAGCCATGCCTGATCCCGTGTGTAGCGCTGCATGTACTGGTGGCTGGTCAGCAACGCGGCCCAGTACAGCCCCGCTGCCAGCACCATGAAGCAGACGCCCACGATGATGGCCAATGATGTTCTTGCGTGCGAGCGCGAGGAAAGGGCGGGACGATGGATAGCGGTGGAACGAGAAGACATGCAACGCAGCGAGACAAGAAAAGAGATCTGCAACGCCAGCTGTCAACCGCAATGGCCCACCGATACAGCGCCCCGCACGCCACAGCGCTCGAGACGCAGGTCCTGCCTGCCGGTGGGCCAGAGCAACCGATATGACTCTGTGAATACGTCGCTCTATAAGCATGCTAACTCAGATAGGGGCCCGCGCGATAGCCAGCAAGTCAGGGCAGCAGCCGGCGCGCAGCCTATCTGCGCGTCCCGGATGTCTGGGGTGTCTTGGGTGTCTTGGGCGCCGCGGTCCTGGCAGCGTCCGGGGCCTGCCCGGGTTGCGCCTGCGGAAACACCCGCGCGCACAGGAAGTCCACCAGTGCCCGCAGCTTGGGCGAGGGGTGCTTGCTGGCGGGCCACAGCACGTGGAAGACGTTGGTGTGCTCCATGCAGTCCGCCAGCACAGGCTGCAGCCGGCCGTCGGCCAGCGGCTCGCGGATGGAGAACTCCGGCAGGTAGGCGATGCCCAGGCCCTGCAGCGCAAAGCACAGCCGGGTTTCGATGTTGTTGCAGATCATGGAGGTGGGCAGTTGCAGCTCGGGCGCGCCCGCTGCGCGCCGCAGCACCCAGGGCTCCAGCTTGCCGCTGTGGGGATAGCGGTAGTGCAGGCAGCTGTGCTGCAGCAGATCCTCGGGCACCCGGGGCGTGCCGCGCTGCGCCAGGTAGCCGGGCGAGGCCACCAGCAGGTAGCCGAAGGCGCCCAGCCGGCGCGCGGACAGGCGTGAGTCGGCGGGTGCGCCCGTGCGCACCACGGCATCGAAGCCTTCCTCGATCACATCGACCAGCTGGTCGGTGAAGTCCAGGTCCAGCTCGATCTCGGGATAGGCTCGCATGAACTCGCCCAGCACCGGCAGCACCAGCGAACTGACCAGGGGCAGGCTGACCCGCAGCCGGCCGCGCGGCGCGGTGCTGGCCTGCGACAGCTCCAGCTGCGCGGCCTCGATCTCGGCCAGGATGCGCCGGCTGCGCTCCAGGAACAGCGCGCCCTCGGCCGTCAGCGTGATGCTGCGCGTGCTGCGGTGGAACAGGCGCACGCCCAGCCGGTCCTCCAGCCTTGCCACGCTCTTGCCTATGGCCGATGCCGAGACTCCCAGCAGCCGGCCGGCCGCCACGAAACTGCGGGTCTCGGCGACCTGCACGAACACCAGGAAACCGTTGAGGCTGTCCAAGGCCACTCCTTCATTGCGGACAGAAAGCTCCGCATAGCCCGGAAATCTACCCCACTTTTTCTTTAATCGCGGGCTTTCTATCGTCGGAACCCTGTTCATTTGATCCCGGGAATTCCCATGACGATTGCCCTTTCTGCAGCGCCTTCAGCACCTGCTGCACCCGCTGCACCCGCTGCACCCGCTGCACCCGCTGCGCTGCCTGCGACCCCGTTGAACTCGCCCCTGTCCGACCGCGTCCAGGCCGTGGTCCGGCAGGCGCTTGAGGCGCAGCGCCTGGTCGGCGCCGTGGTGCTGGTGGCGCGTGGCGGCGCGCTGGTCCACCGCCAGGCCGCAGGCTGGGCCGACCGCGAGCGCGGGCTGCCCATGGGCGTGGATGCGGTGTTCCGCCTGGCCTCGGCCAGCAAGCCCATCGTCTCGGCCGCCGTGCTGGTGCTGGTGGCGCGGGGACTGCTGGCGCTGGACGAGGGGGTGGAGCGCTGGCTGCCCCGGTTCCGCCCCCGGCTGGCCGATGGCGGGCCCGCCCGCATCACCGTGCGGCAGCTTCTCAGCCACACGGCGGGGCTGGGCTACCGCTTCTTCGAGGCCGATGCACAGGGCCCCTATGCGCGCGCGGGCGTATCGGACGGCATGGACCGCCAGGCCATCGGCCTGGCAGAGAACCTGGAGCGCATCGCCAGCGTGCCGCTGCTGTACGCGCCGGGCACGGCCTGGGGCTACTCGCTGGCCACCGATGTGCTGGGCGCCCTCATTGAACAGGTGCACGGCAGGCCGCTGGACCAGGCCGTGCGCGAGCTGGTGACCGGGCCGCTGGGCATGACCGATACCGGCTTTGCCGTCACCGATGCGCTGGCCGCGCAGCGCGTGGCCACGGCCTATGTCAGCGATGTGCCGCAGCCCCATCCGCTGGCCGAGGGCGAGACCGTGTCGCCCTTCGAGGGGAGCATCGGCATTGCCTTCAGCCCTTCGCGCATTTTTGACGCCCAGGCCTTTGCCTCCGGCGGCGCCGGCATGGCGGGGACGGCAGGCGATTTCCTGCGGCTGCTGGAAGCCCTGCGCCAGGGCTGCAACACCCTGCTGCCCGACGCCCTGGTCGCCGAGATGGCGCGGGACCAGACCGGCGGGCTGGCCCTGCCCAATGCGCCGGGCTTCGGCTTTGGCCTGGGCTTTTCCGTGCTGCGCGATGCGGCGCAGGCGGCATCGCCGGAGTCGGTGGGCACCTGGCGCTGGGGCGGGGCCTATGGGCATTCCTGGTTCGTGGACCGGGCGCAGGAGCTCAGTGTCGTGGCCTTCACCAACACCTTGTACGAGGGCATGTCGGGGCGCTTCGTCAACGATTTGCGCGACGCGGTCTACGGGGTTTGTGAGGTCCAAGGGGTTTCGGGAGAGCCGCAATGACCGGAACACGCCAGGACCGCCTTCCCGTTGCCTCCCTGCTGGCGCTGGCCATGGCAGCCTTCATCACCATATTGACCGAGGCGCTGCCGGCCGGCCTGCTGCCGCAGATGGCCCAGGGCCTGGCCGTGACCGAGGCCTGGGTAGGCCAGACCGTCACCCTCTACGCCATAGGTTCCCTGGTGGCCGCCATACCGCTGACGGCCGCCACGCAGGGCATGCGCCGCCGCTCCCTGCTGCTGGCGGCGATCGCGGGCTTTGTCGTCGCCAACACGGTCACGGCCTTGTCCACGCACTTTGCGCTGACCCTGGTGGCGCGCTTTCTGGCGGGGGTCTCGGCCGGGCTGCTTTGGGCGCTGCTGGCCGGCTACGCGGCACGCATGGTGCCCGGCCATCTCAAGGGCCGCGCCATCGCCATTGCCATGGTGGGCACGCCGCTGGCGCTGTCGCTGGGCGTGCCGGCCGGCACCGTGCTGGGCCAACTGGTGGGCTGGCGGCTGTGCTTCGGCCTCATGAGCGTGCTGGCGCTGGCGCTCATGGTCTGGGTGCGCGCCCGCCCTGCCGCTGCGGCGCGTGTTCACCCTGGCGGGCGTGCGCCCCGTGCTGTTCGTGGTGCTGGCCTTCGTGCTGGCGCACAACATTCTCTACACCTACATCGCGCCCTTCCTGGCGGTGGCGGGCATGGCCGCGCGCACGGACCTGGTGCTGCTGGTGTTCGGCGCCACCTCCGTGCTGGGCATCTGGATCACCGGCGTGCTGATCGACCGCCACCTGCGTGCGCTCACGCTGGCCAGCATTGCGCTGTTCGCCTTGTCCACACTGATGCTGGGCGTGGCCGCAGATGCGCCGGCCCTGGTGTATGCGGCGGTGGCCGTCTGGGGCCTGGCCTTTGGCGGCGCCGCCACGCTGCTGCAGACCGCCATTGCCCACACGGCGGGCGAGGCCGCCGACGTGGCGCAGTCCATGCTGGTCACGGCCTGGAACATGGCGATTGCCGGGGGCGGCATCGTGGGCGGCCTGCTGCTGGCGCGCATGGGCGTGGGCGCCTTCACGCCCGTGCTGCTGGCGCTGCTGGGCGCATCGCTGGCCGTGGTGTGGGCGGCCAGGCGGCATGGGTTTCCTGCGGTGTGCAGGTAGGGCAGACCGGTCATCCGAGTTTCAGCGCCGTGGGCCGCGTGAGGATCTCGGGCCGCAGGATGGTGTCCAACTGCGTTTTGGTCAGCAGGCCCCGGGCCAGCACGATGTCGTAGACGCTGCCGCCGCTGGCGTGGGCTTGCTGGGCCACGGAGGTGGCATTGGCGTAGCCGATGTAGGGGTTGAGCGCGGTCACGATGCCGATGGAGTTCTCCACCGCCGCGCGCAGGTGTTCGCGGTTGGCGGTGATGCCCTGCACGCAGCGCTCGGCCAGCGTCAGGCAGCCGTTGCGCAGGTGGCTCACGCTTTTGAAGATGCTGTGGGCGATGATGGGCTCGAAGGCATTGAGCTGCAGCTGCCCGGCCTCGGCCGCGAAGCTGACGGTGATGTCGTTGCCGATGACCTCGAAGGCGATCTGGTTCACCACCTCGGGGATCACGGGGTTGACCTTGCCCGGCATGATGCTCGATCCCGCCTGCATGGCCGGCAGGTTGATCTCGCCCAGGCCTGCACGCGGGCCGCTGGACAGCAGCCGCAGGTCGTTGCAGGTCTTGGACAGCTTGACGGCCACGCGCTTGAGCACGCCCGACAGTTGGACGAAAGAGCCGCAGTCCTGGGTGGCCTCGATCAGGTTGGGCGCGGTCTGCAGCGCAATACCGGTGATCTCCTGCAGGTGCCTGAGCACCAGGGGCGCGTAGTCGGGATGGGCGGTGATGCCCGTGCCTATGGCGGTGGCGCCCATGTTGATCTCGCAGATCAGCAGCACGGCCTCGCGCAGCCGCGCCTGGTCCTCTTCGATCATCACGGCATAGGTGCTGAATTCCTGGCCCAGTGTCATGGGCACGGCATCCTGCAGCTGGGTGCGGCCCATTTTCAGCACATCCTGGAACTCCTCGGCCTTTTGCGCGAAGGCCACGCGCAGCGTGTCCATGGCGTCGATCAGCCCGTGGATGCCGAACCAGGTGGCGATCTTGAGCGCGGTGGGGTAGACGTCGTTGGTGCTCTGGCCGATGTTCACCTGCTCGTTGGGATGCAGGTACTGGTACTCGCCCTTGTGGTGGCCCAGCAGCTCCAGCGCGCGGTTGGCGATGACCTCGTTGGCGTTCATGTTGGTCGAGGTGCCGGCACCGCCCTGGATCACATCCACCACGAACTGCTCGTGCAGCCGTCCGCCCTGCACCTCCTGGCAGGCGCGCACGATGGCATCGCAGCGCCGCTGGTCCAGCAGGCCCAGCTCATGGTTGGTCATGGCCGCCGCCTGCTTGATGCTGGCCAGGGCGCGGATCAGTTCGGGGTAGATGGAGATGGGCGTGCCGGTGATGCCGAAGTTCTCCCGGGCGCGCAGGGTGTGCACGCCGTAGTAGGCGTCGGCAGGAACCTCGCGGTCCCCCAGCAGGTCGTGTTCGATGCGGACGGATGGATCGGTGCTCATGCTTGTGTCTCCATTTATTCGGACTTGACGATCAACGGACCCAGGCCTTCCTGAACGGCCTGCTCCTGCTCCACGCGGCCGGGTTTCGGGCGGCCCCAGTGGAGCTTTTGCGCCAGCATGCCCAGGGCGACCAATGCACCGCCCAGCACGCTGGTGTAGAGCACTTCCTTGCGGTAGGTGCCCTCGGCCACCATGACCACCATGGAGGCGACGATGAAGAAGATGGTGGCGTGGGTCAGCGCCGGGAAGCACCACATCTTCAGGCGGATGGGCGTGCCGCTGGCTTCGAGCTTGCGGCGCATGTGCAACTGCGACACGGCGATGCACAGGTACACCAGCAGCGCGATGGAGCCGGTCGCGGCCATGAGCACATCGAACACGTCCATCTGGCCGGTGGCGGTGAGGGCGACCGTCAGCAGGGCCAGCGCGCTGGAGGCGATGACGGCCATGTAGGGCGCGCTGGTGCTGCGGCCCAGGGTCGTGAACAGGCGGGGGGCGTCGCCGCGGCGCGCCAGCGAGAACAGCATGCGGCTGGAGGTGTAGAGCGCCGAGTTGAAGCAACTGCACACGGAAGTGAGCACCACGAAGTTGACGATCTGGCCGGCGAAGGGAATGCCCAGGTGCTTGAGCGCGACGGCATAGGTGCCTTCGGTGGAGAGGATCAGGCCCGGGGTGTCGTACGGAATCAGGCAGACCACGATGAAGATGGAGCCCACGTAGAACAGCGAAATGCGCCAGACCACGGACCGGGTGGTCCGCACGATTTCCTTGCCCGGGTCCTGGGATTCGGCCGCCGCCACGGTGACGATCTCGGCACCGATGAAGGCGAACATCGCGCCCAGCAGCGCCACCACCACGGCGCCGGGGCCGTTGGGCATGAAGCCCTTGCTGGTCAGGTACGCCATGCCTGCGACATCGCCCGCAGGCCAGAGCCTGGCGATGGCCAGCGCTCCGATGGCGATGAACAGCACAATGGCCACGACCTTGATCAGAGCGAACCAGAACTCGAACTCGCCATAGTTGTGCACCGGCAAGAAGTTGACGGCCATCAGGCCGAAGACCACCACCAGCATGTAGCCCCAGATGGGAACGGCCGGCATCCAGGCGTTGAGGATGGCCCCGGCCACATAGGCCTCCCAGCCCATCAGCAGTGTCCAGAAGCACCAGTACAGCCAGCCGATCGTGAAGCCGGCCCAGCGCCCGATGGCGCGGTCTGCGTAGGTGGAGAACGAGCCGCTGTCAGGCTGCGCCACGGCCATCTCGCCCAGCATGCGCATGACCAGCACCACCAGGATGCCCCCGCCCATGTACGCCAGGATGGCTGCGGGGCCGGCACTGGCAATCACCTTGCCGGAGCCGACGAACAGCGCACCGCCGATCACCCCCGCAATGGATAGCATGGTGAGGTGCCGCGGCTTCAGCCCACCTTCGAGTTGCTGACTCATTTCCTGTCTCCTTGTGTTTGCTGTTGCAAAGTGGGCGCGATCCGCGTGCTGCGTGCCTTGCGCAGAGCAAAGCCGGGCGAGGCGCCATCCGGCGCGCAATGGGTGCAGGTGCAGGAAGCAACCGCCTCAACGGGGTTGGGCGGCCAGGGTCTCGATGAGGGTCTGCAACTGGGCGCTCATCGGCAGGTCCAGGCTGGTGCCCGAAGGCAGGCGGCGCAGGAACCAGCGCCTGTACTGGCGCTCGATCTCGCCGTCCTCGGCCAGCGCCTGGAAGCTGGTTCTCACCACCTGGGCCAGCTGGGGGTCGTCCTTGCGGAACATGATGGCGTAGGGGTCGTAGGAGAGGTAGTCGCCCACCACCTGGAACCTGGCGCCCGGGCTCGCGTCCGTGCTCGCGCCCGTGCCGCCGTTGCCATCCGCCTTGCCGGCGTTCTCCGCGATCAGGCCGTACAGCAGCACGTCGTCGGTGGCGAAGGCGTCGGACTGGCCGCCGGCCACCTGGGCAAAGCCCTGGGAGTGGTCGGGCACCACCTGCAGCTGCATGCCCAGGTGAAATTTCCTGTCCAGGTCGCGCATGGCTTTTTCATTGGTGGTGCCGGCCGTCACCGCCACCTTCTTGCTGGCCAGGTCGCGCACCGAGCGGATCTGCGTGTCCTGCCGGACCATGACCTTGGTGCCGGCCACGAACATGATGGGCGAGAAGGCCACGCGCTTTTGGCGCTCCAGGTTGCTGGTGGTGGAGCCGCATTCCAGGTCCACCTGGCCGCTGGCCACCGCGTCCACGCGGTTGTCGGCCGTGACGGGCACCCAGCGTATGGCCAGGCTCCTGTTGACCGCATCCTCGATGCTGGTCACCAGCGCCTTGCACAGCTCGATGGAGTAGCCGATGGGCTCGTTGCGCGCGTTCAGGTAGGAAAACGGCACCGAGGCCTGGCGGTAGCCCAGCGCAATGGAGCCGCTGGCGCGCACCTTGGCCAGCGTGCCGCTGAGCGTGGCGGGCGCGCGGCTGGCGGCGGTGCGGTCGGGCGTGTCGGCTTCCTGCGCGCCGGCCGTGGCGGCCAGCAGCGCAAGGGC
>NZ_LFJT01000043.1:0-55742 GCF_001682645.1 Delftia sp. JD2 | reverse complement strand
GAAACTCGTTGCGCGCTGCGCGCTTCACTCAAACATCACGGCGAGTCAGATGACGAAGCAAGCCTGTCCTTCGGCAGGCTTGCAACCCCGCAACCGCCACGACGCAGGCGCGGACATACGGGAGGGGGAAGAGACAGCAGGCGCAGGCAGCGGGCGCGCCCAGGACTTTCCCCTTGGCCCCGCTGCAGCCTTGAACTAGCATGGCCTGCACCGCCCCGGCCGGGGCGGCTCTCCTTTGGGCATCGATGAGCTTTCCCGTTCAGATTCCGATCCGAGTCCCCTGCCCTCCGGGCGCCTGCATCTGCGAGCACGACGCCCTGCTCGCCGACTCCATGGCTGACCAGCGCATCCTGCGACTCACCAAGGAAGAGGAAAAACGCCTGCTGCAGCGGCTCGAACAGATCACCAGCCTGCAGGACCTGCGCCATGTGGAGCAGCGCATGTATGAGCAGCTCGGCATCCGCGTGCGCATCGAGCCCGGCGCCAGCGAAGTGCGCACCGTGCGCGGCATCCAGATCGAGGTCCTGCCCATGCGCGGGCTGTGCAGCAAGACTCGGCAGACGATTCCTGCGGCGATTCGGCGGGGGATGGAGAGGACGCCTGAGGTGGCGTTTGAGTTGTTGGATGAGGGGGGGTTGTTTGGGTGAGGGTTTTGGCGGTTGGTGGGGAGCGGGTTGCGGCCAGATCCTGCCGAACACAGCTTCTTTTTAACCTATCACTTCGGGCTAGGCTCCATCAGCAACCTGCGGAGCCAGAACTGACACAACTTACGACTATTTATATCGATCACTCGAGAGAGACGGATCTGTTTCCGATCGATGTAATCAAATTCCCAAACCTCTAACACAAATCAACTTGCCGCAAACTTCGTAACTCATTGTAGACCGCTCTTGTGCCCATGGATCAGGAAAATTCCGCTTGTACGCAGGATGCTCAGTTAGAAGTCGTTCAATGACAGACATAGGGTTCGTAGCAATCAATGGCTTTTGAAGACGAATCCATGTAAGTTGGCCATCCAAGCCACCATATTGGCATTCTGCATCCTTAAGTAAATTACGAAAGCTAGCCCAATCGTACAAAGAAATACCAGCCATCGATTCCTGATAATCGAATTGTGCAATATTGTGAAGCAGGACAAAAGTGCTGTTTTTGGGAGAAGCGTCACTAATCCCACGAGCTCTCAGAGTATCGTACAGCAAACCCTCGTCAAGCAGTCGCTTTGCCTCACACAATTGACCCAAGCCGTAGCCAATATCCCCTTGTACTGCTTCAATTATTGCCTGTAAAAAAGCGGTCTCGCCAAGTAACGCGTGCTTTGCCTGAATAAAATAATAGTGATTTTGCTGTATATCTCGAATAATGAACTCAACATCACATTTATTCTTATATCCACCAACAATTTTATCTCTACTAAACCCCTCTATGACATCATATCGATCTTGGAAATCTCGCCCTTGAACGATTCGTTGCTTGATGGTTACTTGCTCGAAAAAAATTCCACCCACGTGTTTACTTAGCGCATCACGTTCACAAAAATCTATTTCTAGCTGACGAAATAGCGTTCGCAAACCTTTGGAGGCACTCCCAATTCGCAGGCTCAATGAATTGCCTTGTCGCATTAGAAATTGATCGGTTATCAGGGCGTTGTCTTGGCGACGAACTAGGGCAGAAAGCTTGCTGAAGTCCAGTCCTCGTTGGATCAGTTCAGGCCCCCTCATCATGACGGACTCCCCACGCTGACCAAGCACCATCAATAAAGCCACAACCTCCACCGCGGCATAAATCTGTTGGACGCTTTGCAAAGCTCGTCCTTCGGAGGGCACTTGACTCCAAGGAAGTGACAGATCTTGATCGAGGAGCCGCTCGGTAAGGAGCTGTACATCGCGCACATGCTTGGCTCCCGCTTGCGCCAATTGATTTGCAAGAATAATGGTTGCCGCATGACTAGACTGATCAGCCATCCGAGCAAACCATGTACGTCGAAGCGCTTCTCGTGCTACTGGATTACAAGCACGAAGTTCGAATTTCTCATGACAGCGTTTAACAGAGGCAATCCCAGCCAGTGCCAAAGCCAGCGCCTCGCTGAGCATCAGAAACCGAATGGCGTTTACGCATTCGATCGCGCTCAGGGGCTTCATCTGGCCCGAACGCTTCAATTGAAAGTGGTCGTAAAGCCGTTCCAACTGACACTGCACGCTGATGTGTGTGACGTATCTTGCACTATCCATGGAAATGGATTGAGGGGAAACTCCCAAAAATTCACGCTGGCATACTTGATTTAAATCATCTTCAACTGCAATATGCAACGAGAACTCATCTTGGAGCTTGATCCGCAGTGACGACATAAACGGCTTCAAGGCATCCTTAGCCTCATCAAATAGGCAGCCAAGCGCGAGGAGATCTTCGAAGTCATTCCTCATAAACAGGTGCTTTCGCAACTTGGATGAGATGCTCACCCCTGCTGCGAATTCAAAAGGTGACTTCAGTAAGCTGTGAATGGGTCTTAATAGACTCGCTGGTGTATCAAAAAACATTGTTTGATTCAGATAAAGTGAGTAGCTGTCACCTGACCAGCGTTTTAGAACTTCTGTTCTTAGTCGGATAGTGACAGCCATAGATCGGCGTATGGCGGACCTTCATCGCTAAATCGCAACTACCGTTGCTCGACCGGCACTCGCCCATGCGCACGGAGCTGATTCCACAAGCGCTCGTTGAACTCATAGAGCTCATCTCGTGCTTCGCTGATGAAGTCTACATCTCCCTGTACCCGCGTTAAGTCATAGCGTTTATAGCGGTGGCTGATGCCAGTGCGTTTGGACTGCAGCTTGACGCGCACGTATCCGCCAAGCTTCATTCCGATCCAGTCTGCGTGCGCGTACTCATTGCGACGATTCGCGCACTCTGTGAGCAGCGTGTCTACCTTGCGTAAATCCTCATGGGTAACTGCCAGGCCGCCATACTCGATCATCTGGCCATACAGATCGAGGAGCGCTCGTGCCTTCGCAGAGAACAGCATGCCGGCCAGGAAGACATCCATTCGCTCGTCTTGTGTGGCATCTCGAAGGATGGCTTCACGGATGAAACCCGAGACCTCATCTTCCAGCGAGTTGAAGTAGATGATGATCCAGCCAATTTCAGGCGCGAGATCAGACAAGTAGTCCGAGAGTCCGCTTTCATCCACGGTATCCAGCGCATCAGCTTGGCGCAGGTTCAAGTAAAGCGGCGCTGTGGAATCGTCATGTTTCTGCATCGCATAAGTCTACGCGCAGACAAACCTCTCTACCCTTTCCGCACCCGTCTCAGTGTCGAGAAAACGCTGCTGTCGAAAGCTTGGGAAAGCAAAAAAACGCCAGGAGGGTTTCGCCATTTTTCGCCGTGCCACTCACGGGGCACCAGTGTGCGTTTTAGGTCCTGGGCGAATGACTCCTTTGAAGCGAGCGCGATGCCTGCTTTGCAAGCCGCCTTCCAGGCAACCCGCCCCCTCTACCCCTTCAACACTTCGCTAACCCTCTTGCGCACCGCCCTACTCGCCTGCCCATAACTGAGCAACAACTCCGCCACCTCATCATCCGTATCCGAATAGAAAAACGCCATCGGAACCTTGAGCACTTCCGCCAACTTGCGCACAGTCAGCAAGTCCGGTTTGTGTTTCCCCAGCTCATAGCGATTGATTCGCGCACTCGCCACAAACGGATCGATTCCCGCTTCAATTCCCAGCATTTTTTGGGACAGGTCTGCTGCAAGCCGAGCTTGCTTGAGCCTCGCGCCCCATTGTTCATCTGCGTCTGACATCTCGTGCTTTCCAAAAGCTACGAGACTCGTAGTTATGCTGTATTCTCGATACTACGAGTTGCGTAGTTTTCTAGCCTGCAGCCACGAATCGCTACGGACCGTCCTCGCCGCAGCACGGCGCTTCGACACAGGAGCAGCAACCCATGAAGCACATCCCCCCATCCCCTCCCCCCGAAAACACCCACGCCCAGAAGCTCGCAACAGCGCTGTATGAAATGGACCGCTTCGTGCAGCAAGGCTGTGCCGAGGTTTCCGCCTTGGCCCAGCTGGCGCTGGCATGGCTGGAGATCCCGGAGGGCCATCAGCGGCTGGACGTGGTGGCGCAGGCGCTGGTGACCATTCGCAACAGCGCTGAATCGCTGGCGGAGTTCGCGGGCAGTGAAGCCCGGGTGATGAACTGCGAGTACGAGGACCAGGCGGAGGTGCGCCGCAGCGAGGCGGCCAAGGTGGCTGCCGAAGAGGCCGGGCATGTGTACACCGTGGCGGGGCCTGGGGTGGCGCGCGGCGTCAGGTAGTCCCGCAGGTACTGGGTCTGCGCCCGTTGCACCCTGCACGGCCGTCTATCCCTTGCGTGTGCGAAACAGCAGCCACAGCAGATACACCCCGCCCAGCAGCCCCGTCACCAGCCCGATGGGCAGATGCAGGCGCACGGGTGCCCACTGGCTGAGCATGTCGGCCGCCAGCAGCAGAACGGCGCCCATGGCTGCCGCCGTGAACAGGGGCACGTCGGGCGACAGGCCCAGGCGCCTGGCCACCTGGGGCGCGGCCAGCGCGATGAAGGCGATGGGCCCCGCCGCTGCCGTGGCGATGGCGGTCAGGGCCACTGCAGCCATCACCATAGTGAGCCGCGTGCGCGGCACGTTGACGCCGAGCTGGGTGGCGGCATCGTCGCCCAGCTCCAGCAGGTTGATGCGGCGGGCGCACCACAGCACGACGGGCACGATGGCGATGAAGCCCAGCGCGGCGGGCACGACATGCGCCCAGGTCCGCGCGCTGAGCGAGCCGGCCAGCCAGCGCTGCGCGGCGACGGCCCGGTCCAGGTCCCCCATGACCAGCAAGATGGTGTTCAGGCCCGAGAGCGTGGCCCCCACGCCTATGCCCACCAGCACCAGCCGGTAGCCGCCGGCAGCACGCCGCCCTCCGGACAGCGCAAGCACGACCGCCGCCGTGGCCATGCCCGACAGCACGGCGGCCAGCGATGTCCACAGCGGCCCGGCGTCACCCAGCACGATGAGCGCAATCGCCCCGCTGGCCGCGCCGGTGGTGAAGCCGATCACGTCCGGCGAGCCCAGCGCGTTGCGGGAGATGGACTGGAAGATGGCACCCGCCATGCCAAGAGACGCGCCCACGAAGACGGCCGTGAGGACACGCGGCAGCCGCACCCGCTGCACGATGCGCTCTGCTGCGGGGTTGGAGCCCGTGCCCAGCAGGCTGTCGAGCACTTCGGCGGGGCTGAGGGACAGGGTTCCCGTGCCCAGCAGCAGCACACCCAACACCAGGGCCAGCACGACCAGCGCCATGCCCACGGCCAGCGGCCTGGGCCGCCAGAGAAACGAACAGGCTCCCCAGCGCACAACCGATGCGTTCACGGAGGTCTTCATAGCCTGCTCAACCGGTATCTGCACGCCACCCAGACAAAGAACGGCCCGCCGATCAGGCAGGCGACGATGCCCGCAGCCACTTCGGCAGGTGCCGCGACGACGCGGCCCAGCACATCGGCACCCAGCAGCAGCACCGCCGCGTAGAGCGCGGACAGCGGCAGTATCCAGCGGTAGTCCGGCCCGCACGAGAGGCGTGCCAGATGCGGTGCCACCAAGCCGACGAAGGCGATGGGCCCCACGGCCGCCGTGGCCGCCCCGGCCAGCAGCATGACCGCAAGGCAGGCCAGTTGCGCGGTGGCGCGCACATTGACACCCAGCGCCAGGCCCACGTCATGCCCCAGCGCCATGGCGTTGAGCTGGCCGACGATGGCCCAGGCCGCCGCCAGCCCTGCCGCCACGGCAGCCGCCAGCACGGCGGCGCTGGCATAGCCGCTGCCCTCCAGGGAGCCGGCCGCCCAGTGGCGGAAGCCGTCGAAGACTTCCGGGGGCGCGTTGAGCAGGATAATGCCGGCGCTGGAGGTGAGCATGACCGACAGGCCGGCCCCGGCCAGGACCAGGCGCACCGGGTGCGCGCCCGCGCCCCGGAACTGGCCGAACGCGAAGACGGCAGCGCCCGCCAGCCCCGCGCCGGCAAAGGCGCACCAGACGTACTGGAGCACGGACGTCAGGCCGAAGGCCGTCATGCCGATGAGCACGGCCAGCGCCGCACCCGCGTTGACGCCCAGCAGGCCCGGCTCCGCCAGGGGATTGCGGGTGACGGCCTGCATGAGCGCGCCAGCCACGCCCAGCGCCATGCCGGCCAGGATGGCCACCACGGTGCGGGGCATGCGCAGCAGGCTGACGATCAGGTGCTGGTCATCACGCAGGTCCGGAGCCCGCAGCGCGCCGAGGATGTCGGCCAGCGCAATGTCGCGCGAGCCGACGGTGATGCCGAGCACGGCGATGATGGCCAGCGCCAGCAGCCCGCCTGCAAGGCCCAGCCAACGCCTGCAGAGCAGGGAGGAGCGCGAACAGGAGCGCTGGGCAGGCCGAGCCACCGCGCCTTGGAGCCGTGCACGCATGGCTCAGCGGAAATGGCTTGCCACGGCGTCGACCATCTGCTGCCCCGAGTAGTAGTCGATGCGAAACGAGGTCGGTCCCAGCGGATAGACGCGCCGGCCGGCAACGGCGGGCAGGTTGGCCAGCAGCGGATCGTCCAGGAAGGCCTGCACGTCGCCCTGCGAGGCGCCGAGCAGGAAGACGGAGTCGCCGGTGATGGCGGCCGAGAGATTCTCGCGGGAGATGAATTCGAAGTCCGAGGCGCGTGTGACCTGGGCGGCCAGCGCGGGCGGCAGGCCCTCCACCTTGAAGCCCAGTGCGGCCAGCAGCCGCGCATGGGGGCTGGCGGCGCGGGCTATGGAGTAGCTGCCGGCCAGGTTGTAGGCGACGATGCTGGCGGGCTGGGCCGGCGGCGTGATGGAGGCGGCGGTCTGCGCCACATGGGCATCGAAGCGGGCAATGGCTGCGGCGGCCTGCTTCGCATGGCCCGTGATGCGGCCCAGCTCGGTGGCGATGTCCTGCCAGGACTGGCTGGAGTAGTCGACCACGACCATGGGCACGCCCTGCGCCTGCAGTTCGGTGCGGTGCTGGGCCACGCTGTCGGCCCCGGTGGCGGAGGCCACCAGCAGGTCGGGGCTGGCGCCGATGGCGGCCTCGATGTCGAATTGCAGGTTGCGGTAGAGCACCTGCACGCCGCGCTTATCGGCAACGGCGGCCCATTGCGAGAAAAAGCCCTTGTCGTCGGTCATGCGGCTGGGCGTGGTCGCGGCGGTCGCGACGACCGGCGCATCGATGGCCAGCAGGATGCCGGTCACGCTGGGCGAGGTGGATACGATGCGCCGGGGCAGCGTTGCATGGTCTGCGTGTGCTGCAGCCGGCGTATCCGATGTACCCGATGTATGCGACGCAGGCGATGTATCCGATGTGTGCGGTGCGGCGCCCGCCACGGGAACGGCGGCACGTGGAAACCATGCGAAACAGGCCAGCACGGCCAGTGCGGCGGCCGCGCCCAGGGCGGCAAGTTGGAGTCTGTTCATCTCGATCCGAAGCGACGGGGCCGGGCGCCAGGGCGGCGTCTTCAGCGTATTCCGTATTGTAGAATTCATTCCACATTGCAAACACCGAAGGACCTATCGATTGTGGGAAATGACCGGCCATGACGCAGCGCCTGAGTGCTGATGCGGTAACGCTGCGCTACGGCGAGCGCACGATTTCGCAGGGCCTGTCCCTTGCCATTCCCGATGGCTCCTTCACCGTCATCGTGGGGCCGAATGCCTGCGGCAAGTCCACCCTGCTGCGCGCGCTGTCGCGGCTGCTGGTGCCGGTGGCCGGGCAGGTCATCCTCGATGGCCGGCACATCTCGCAATTTCCCGCCAAGGAGGTGGCGCGGCGCCTGGGCCTGCTGCCGCAAAGCGCGATGGCGCCCGATGGCATCACGGTGGTGGACCTGGTGGCGCGGGGGCGCTACCCCCATCAATCCTTCCTGAGGCAGTGGACGGACGCGGATGAGCAGGCCGTGGCCGAGGCCATGCAGGCCACCGATGTGGCAGCGCTGTCCGACCGCCTGCTGGACGAGCTGTCAGGCGGCCAGCGCCAGCGGGTGTGGATTGCGATGGTGCTGGCGCAGCAGACGCCGATCCTGCTGCTGGACGAGCCCACGACGTTCCTGGACATCGCCCACCAGATCGAGCTGATGGAGCTGCTGGCGGATCTCAACGATGCCGGCCGCACGGTGGTTGCGGTGCTGCACGACCTCAACCAGGCGTGCCGCTATGCCTCGCACCTGATCGCCATGCGCGACGGGCGCATTGCCGCGCAGGGCGCGCCCGGGGCGATCTTCACGGAGCAGTTGGTGCAGGAGGTGTTCGGCCTGCCGGCCGTGATCATGGCAGACCCTGTGTCGGGGACGCCGCTGGTGGTGCCCAGGGGGCGCAGGGCCGTGAATGCCATGGAGCGTGCCGCAGGGAACTGAGGCGCCCGGGCATTCTTCCCGGCGCGGCTTTCAAGGCGAATCTGCGCTGAAGGCCCGCCCGCCCGTGGACTGGTTGATCAGGCTGGCCTCGCGGAACAGCGCGACCCGGTCTTGCGGCGACTTGAGCTGGCCCAGGTCCGAGACGGTGGTGACCGCGCAGACGATTTCATGCTGCGCATCGAACACCGGCGCCGCCTGGCCCGTGACGTTGGACAGCAGGTGGCTGGTCATCTCGGACCAGCAGCGCTCGCGCACTTCGTCGAGCACGGCCTTGGCCGGCGGCTTGCCACGGAAATGGGCGGGCTGCTGGCGCCGTGCGGCGTCGATGGTGGCCTTGGGCAGGAAGGCCTGGAACACCAGGCCGCAGGCGGTGTTGTCTATGGGCAGGATGTCGCCCAGCGCCAGCGGGTTGATCGAGAAGTAGGCGCTGCGGTACCAGCGCACCAGGGTGGGCCCCCGGTCGGTCCAGATGGCGACGCCGCCGCTGAGCGCATGGCTGTGCGTCAGCGCCTTCATGCGCTGCGCCGCAATCTCCACCGCATCAACACGCTTGAGCGCGCCAATGCCGATGCTCAGCGCCGCGCTGCCCAGGTCATACAGGCCGCTGGCGGGGTCCTGCTTGGCCAGGCCTTCCTTGACGAGGCTTTGCAGGTAGCGGTGGGCCGTGGAGCCCCCCGTTCCCGTTCGCCGGGCCACCTCGCCCAGCGCCAGTTCGCTTTCGGCATTGGCCAGGACCATGAGAAACCGGGTGGCGATGGAGACGGACTGGATGGTGCCGGAGCGCTTCTCGCCGGCTGTCGTCTGAGGTGTTGTTGTTTTCAAGGGCTGGGCTTTCTTGCCTGTACCAGGCGCATCGCAGGTGGGGGCGCAGGCGCCGCCGGTGTCGATGATACCGGCTCTGCCGAAGGCTCTGCACAGGTGCGCGCACACCATTTCGCCGCTGTTTTTTTCTTCCGCATGTGGGAATGCATTCCCTACTGTGGAATTTCAATGCATGATGGCGACCTTTGAAAAATACGAATCATTCTCATCAAAGGAAGATGCTGTGAAGCTGTGTTTCCATCGCAGGCTCCCGTCCCGGGCGGGCGCCATCGCACTCTCTACCCTGATGGCGCCGGCCGGCGCCTTCGCACAGGGCGCGTCGGGTTCCGGGGGGGAATCCAACGCGCTTGAAGCGGTCGTGGTCAGCGGAGAAAAGGTCAGGCGCGAACTCAAGGACACGGCCTCCTCCGTGTCGGTCAAGGCCGGCAAGGACCTGGCCCGGCAGGAGTCCGGCAATGCCTCGGTCCACGAGGTGCTGCACGATGTGCCCAACGTGGTCTACACCGACACGGTGGGTGCGCCCATCATCCGCGGGCAGGACACGCAGGGCCCGAACAACGGCCAGAACGTCTTCTGGGGCGGCACGGTGCCGCGCGCCACCATCAACCTGGATGGGCACTACCTCAACTACAACGAGATGTTCTTCGGCGCGACCTCGGTCTGGGATGTGGAGAGCATCGAGGTGTTCCGCGGCCCGCAGACCACCTCGCAGGGTGCCAATGCCATTGCGGGCGCCATCGTCGTGAACACCAAGGACCCCAGCTTCAAGCGCGAAGGGGCCTACCAGCTGGAGGCGGGCGACTACCACTCGCGGCGTGCGTCCATCGCCGTCTCCGGCCCCGTGGGCGAGGAGCTGGCCGCGCGGCTGGCCGTGGACTACTCTGGGCGCGATACCTTCATCGACTACACCAATCCGCAGTTCCAGCGGGGCCAGGCCGATCAGGATTTCCGCGCGCTGAACGCACGCATGAAGTTCCTGTGGCTGCCCAGCAGCGTTCCCGGCCTGGAGGCCAAGTTCACCTATTCCCACAGCGACAGCAACCGCCCCAGCCAGGAGGCAGCGTCCGCTCCGTTCAGCGCGCTGGAGCACTGGACCACGACCATGCCCAGCTGGAAGCAGAAGACCGACACCGGCATCCTCGACCTCAGCTACGAGCTGGGCAACGGCGTGCGGCTGGTCAACCAGTCCCAGTATTCGCGCTCGTCCGTGCAGCGCTATACCGGCATTCCCGGCGAGGGCGATGCCGATATCCGCCAGAACAATGTCTCCAATGAGTTCCGCGCCCTGGTGGGCAGCGACAAGGACCGACTGAGCGGCTTCGGCGGCGTCTACTACGCGCGCACCGGCACGGACGAAAGCCTGCTGCTGCGCGGCCTGTCCGCCTTCGACGACACGAAGAAGAACCTGGGCGTCTTCGGCGAGCTGAACTGGCGCCTGGCCGACCGCTGGACCCTGACCAGCGGCCTGCGCTACCAGCAGGACGAGGTGGTGCGCACCGGCACTTCGGTGCTGGCACCCACCGCCCTCGACTACACGAAAACCTTCTCGGCGCTGCTGCCCAAGCTGTCCCTGGCCTATGCCGCCACACCGCGCTGGACCGTGGGCGCGCTGGTCAGCCGGGGCTACAACCCGGGCGGTGTGTCGCTGAACCTCACCAGCCGGCAATGGGCGTATTTCAAGAAGGAGTCGATCTGGAACTACGAGCTGTTCAGCCGCGCCAGCCTGCTCGATGACCGGCTGATGCTCAACACCAACCTGTTCTACATGGACATGCGGGACGCGCAGTACAACATCCCCGTGGTCATCTCCCCGGGCGTGGCCCAGTCCTACACCATCAACGCGGAGAAGGCCCATGCCTACGGCTTCGAGCTGGGCGCCGACTACCGCGCGCTGGACAACCTGCGGATCAAGGCCGGCGTGGGCGTGCTGCGAACCCGCATCGAGGAGATGGGCAGCAACCCCGGCTACGAGCACAACCGATTCGCCCGCTCGCCCGGCTACAACCTGAGCCTGGGCGTGAGCTGGGACGCCAGCCCCCGGTTCAATGTCTCCGGCCAGGTGCGCCACCTGGACGGCTACTACTCCGATACCGCCAACACGCGCGCCTATGCGGTCGGCTCCAACACCATCGCCGACCTGCGCATGACCTATGCCTACAGCGCGCGCGTGCAGCTGTACGGCTATATCAAGAACGTCTTCGACAGGCGCGCACCGACGTATCTGCAGCAAAACCGCGGTATCGGCGGCATCGAGGCCAGCATGACCGCGCCGCGCATGATCGGCGTGGGCGTGCGCGGAACGTTCTGAGATGGGAGTGACAGCAGACATGACAACCCGCAAACCCCTGCACATCGGCCTTTCGCTGGCCCCCACCTGGCTGAGCGGCGACGCCTGGCGGCGGCCCGGCAGCAATATCGAAGGGCTGTACTCCAGCGACTTCGCCCTGGACCTGGCCCGGCGCGCCGAGGCCGCGCACCTGGACTTCGTCTTCCGCCCGGACGTGAGCTTTCTGCCCATGGAGGCGCTGGAGACGGGCGCGGGCTTCGCCAGCCTGGACCCCACGGTGCTGATGGCCGCGCTGGCGCGCGAGACCTCGCGCATCGGCCTGGTGTCCACGGTATCGACCACGTTTTTCCCGCCCTATGCGGTGGCGCGCCAGCTGCAGTCGCTGCACTGGATCAGCAACGGCCGCGCCGGGTGGAACATCGTCACGGCCCTGCAGGGCCACGAGAACTTCGGGCTGCAGGCCATGCCCGATGCCGATGAACGCTACGCGCGGGCCGCAGAGTTCACCGACGTGGTGCGCCGGCTGTGGGCCAGCTTTCCCAACGAGGCCTTGAAGATCGACCGGGACAGCGGCCGCTACGCCGATGCCTCGCTGGTCCACCCCATAGACCACGAGGGACCGCACCTGAAGGTGCGCGGCCCCCTGAACCTGCCGGCTTTCGGCGGCCCGCGCATTCCGCTGGTGCAGGCGGGCGCGTCCAGCACAGGGCGCGACTTTGCCGCATCGGTGGCAGACATTGTTTTCGCCCCCACGCCGGACCTGGACGCGGCGCTGGAGCTGCGCCGGGACCTGTCTCGGCGCGCACAGCGCCATGGGCGGCAGGCGCAGGATGTGCGCCTGCTGCCCGGCCTGAGCCTGTACCTGGCCGACACCCGCGAGCAGGCCCGGGAGATGTTCCAGCAGACGCACGGCCGGGTGGACAGGGGCCGCAAGCTGGCATCGATCAAGGCCATGGTCGGCCTGGACCTGACGGACTGGCCCGCAGACCGGCCTATCACCGCAGCCGACCTTCCGCCGCCCGTGGCAACCCCGTCCAGCCGCACGCATGCGGGCCTGCTCAGGCGCCTGATGGAACGCGAGTCATTGCGCATCGACGAGCTGCTGCAGCGGCCGGAAATCCTCTCCGCCGCGCACTGGCAAGTGGTCGGCACGGTGGACGATGCCGTGGCGCAGATCACCGAGTGGAGCGCTGCCGGCGCCATCGACGGCTTTCTGGCCGCGCCCGGCGGCTCCGTCGAGTCCCTGCATTGCGTGCTGGAGCAACTGGTGCCACGCCTGGTGGAGGCAGGTCTGTTCCGCTCCCACTACACGGGCACCACGTTCATGGAGCACCTCGACGAGTCGAGGTAGGGGCTGCGCCCTGCCCTCGCCTGGCCTTCACTGCGCCCGCGTGTCGGACCCGCCATCGGGCTCGAACGCAAAGCCCACGCCATAGACGGAGCGAATCCACTCATGGCGGTCGTCCGCCGCCTTGAGTTTCTTGCGCAGGTTCTTGATGTGGCTGTCGATGGCGCGCTCGTTCACGTCCAGCGTGTCGGCGCAGGCCAGCTCCAGCAGCTGCGCGCGGGAGTACAGGCGGCCGGGCTGACGCATCAGGGCCTGCAGCAAGGTCAGCTCCCGCTTGGTCAGCGGCAGCACACTGCCGTTGAGCATGGCGCGGCCCTGCTCGGGCAGCAGCGTCAGGCGTTGCTGCGCGGGGCCGGGGCCGGCACTGCGGCGCAGCACGGCCTTGACGCGGGCCACGACTTCGCGCGGGGCGAAGGGTTTGCAGATGTAGTCGTCCGCGCCCAGCTCCAGGCCCAGCAGGCGGTCCATTTCCTCGACACGCGCGGTGAGCAGGATGACGGGGCTGGCGCTGTGGGGGCGGAACTGGCGCAGGATGTCCAGGCCGTCCAGCCCCGGCAGCATGATGTCCAGCACGGTGAGGTCGGGCGGGGAGCGCAGCATGCGGTCCAGTGCCTCGCGCCCGTGGCGGATGTGCTCGACTTCGTAGCCTGCATGGCGCAGGTAGTCGATGACGATGGCGGCCATGTCGGTCTCGTCTTCGACCAGGAGGATGCGGGCAGGCTTCATGGCGCGGGATTTTCCAGCAAGGGCAGCCACAGCGTGATGCGCAGGCCGCCCAGCAGCGAGGCAGCCGCCTCGATGCTGCCGCCATGGGCCTGGACGATGGTGCGGCAGATGGCCAGCCCCAGGCCGGAGCCGCCCAGGCCGTCGCCGTCGCGCACGCGGGAGGCATCCACGCGGTAGAGGCGGTCGAACAGGCGCGGCAGGTGCGGGCTGGCCACGCCGGGAGCCGTGTCGTCCCAGCACAGCTGCAGCATGCTGCGGTCCTGCATCTGGACGATTTCGGCGGACACCTGCAGCCGCCCGCCCGCAGCCGTGTAGCGCAGGCTGTTCTCCAGCAGGTTGGCAAACACCTGGTGCAGCCGGTGCGGGTCGCCCTGCACCAGCGGCGGCGGAACGCGCGCGGCCAACTGGTCCACGGTGGAGCGGTCCAGGCCGATGCCCACCTGCTCGAAGCCGGGCCGCGCGCCGTCCAGCGCCTCACCCAGCAGGGTCAGCACATGCACGGGCACATGGCCCGAGCCGTGCAGGGCCTGCGGGTCGTCCAGGCTCACGCGCAGGTCGCTGACCAGCCGTATCAGCCGCATGATCTGCCGGTGCAGGCGCAGCGCCATGCGGTCGTCCATGGGCAGCACGCCGTCCTGCACGGCCTCGACCTCGGCGCGCATGGTGGACAGGGGCGTGCGCAGCTCATGCGCAACGTCGGCCAGCCAGCGCTGGCGCGAAGCTTCCATGGTGGCCAGCTGCACGGCCATGTCGTTGAAGGTTTCCGCAAGGCGAGCCAGCTCCGCATCGCCCTTGATGGCCACGCGCGTGTCCAGCCGCCCGGCCGCAATGCCGCGCAGGCCGTCGACAAAGGCGGTCAGCGGCTCCAGCCAGCGCCGCGTGAGCCAGGCCGACAGCAGCAGCGCCAACAGCAGGCCGGCCAGCCCGGTCCAGGCCACGAAGTCCATCTGCTGCGCGAGGAAGGCGCGGTCCAGGTCGCGCTGCATGCCCTGCCCGGTCTGCACGGGGGACAGCACGATCTCGCCAATGGCCTGCCCGTTGGCGGCGCGCAGAACGCGGTGCGCCGCACCGGGCTGCGGCGCCATGCCGGAGATGAGCTGGCCCTGGGCATCCAGCAGGCCCACGCGCGCCCACGGGCCGCCGAACGGGCGGTCTGGCGGCGGGCCAGGGCGGTCTGTACGGTCGGAGCGCTCTGAGCGATCGGCAGGCTCTCCGCCTTCCGGCCCAGGTGGCGGCGGAAACTCCGGGCCCGGCCCCGGACCGTGGCTTCCCTCAAAGCCAGGCCTCGGCTCCGGCATGGGCATGGGCATGGGGGGCCGTGGCCCGGGCTCGCCCGCAGGAAAGCCCCGGCCCATGCCTGCGCCCGGGCGCACCATGTCGCGCCAGAAACCGGGGTTGGCGCGCGCCGCATCCCAGCCGCCGTTTTGCTCATGGTGCTGGACCAGCCGCTCGGCCAGCCCGTCCATGCCGGTCAGCTCCACCTCGGCCATGTAGGGCCCCAAGCCCCTCTGCAGCCCCAGGCGCGAGAAGCCGAGAAACACCAGCAGCAGGGCCACCAGCAGCACGGCCAGGGCGAAGAAGGCCTTGTGCTGCAGCTTCAGGCGCGGGAGGCGGAGGCTCATTCAGTTGCTGCGTCAGACGGCAATGCCGATGGATATCGTGGCGGTGTGGCCATTGGTGGTGTCTCCGGTGAAGGTGGGCGTCTGCCAGGCGATCTGCTCGCTGGTGTTGTCGCCGAAGACATTGTCCGATGTCACGCTGACCCGCGACAGGTTGGAGACGCTGGCGCTGTAGCCGCTGACACCGGCATAGACGGCGCTGGCCACGTCCTTGGGCATGGCCATCTGCGAGGTCAGCAGCTTGTTGGTGTAGCTGCCGGCCGTGTTGAGGCTGCGGAACACCTCAAAGTGCATGTGCGGCCAACGCCCGTCATAGCAGCCCGGGAAGATGGTCACAAAGGTGCATTCGCCATTGCTGTCCGTCGCCTGCACGCCGCGCAGGAAGTTCTGATTCAGCAGGTCGGTGGAGTACAGCGAATACTCGCCCTCGCGGGTGCAATGCCACAGGTAGATGGCATAGCCTTCCAGCGGGCTGCAGTTGGTGCTGACGTTGACCAGGGTGATCCTGAGCGTCAGCGGCAGGCCTGCAGCCGTGCCGCTCATGCCGCCAAAGCTGCTGCGCAGGTCGCTGCGCACCACGCCGCTTTGCGACAGCACGTTGACCAGGCTGCCGCGCGAGCCGTTGGAGCCGTCGGCGGGGTAAGGGCCCTCGGTTTCCGTGGGATCGACCATGCAGGTGGTGGTCGTGGTTCCCGTACCTGTGCCTGTGCCTGTGCCCGTGTCGGTGCCCGTTCCTGTCCCGGTTCCGGTGCCCGTGCCGGTTCCTGTCGAATCACTGGAATCACCACCGCCGCCACAGGCGGACAGAAGCGCCACGGCGCCGCCAGAGGCCATCAGGCCCAGCATGCGGCGCCGGTCGAACAGGCGGCGCGCCATGACTTGCAGATCGTGCTGAAGGCCCACGTCGTGGGCAAGATCATGGGCATCGTGAGAATGGTTCATGGGGATGGCTTTTCATGAGGGCCTGTGCGCAGGCCCGTGGGGTTGCAGACAGCCCGGCGGCGTGGCCCGCCGGGCCACGCGATCACTGCTGCGGATGGGGCGGCGGCCCGCCTGCGCCGGGTCCGCCGGCTGGCATGGCCACCAGCTGCCCGTTCAGGCTGCGGCAGGTGCCGGCCAGCGTCTTGCCATCGCGCATGGTCAGCGTCACGCTGTCGCCCTCGGCCTTGCCCTGGCAGGCCGTATAGGCCTCGGGCGGCGGCGACGGCGGATTGCCGTGCCCCCCGTGGCCCTGCGCATGGCTGCAGGCCGCCGCGAAGGCCGCCACAGCCAGCACAAGGGCCGGGCGAATGCGTGAAGCGTTGGTTTGCGAGAAATCAATCATGGTCTTTTCCTGGAGTTGCACAGGAATTCTTGCGACCGATCTGGGGGGAAATTGGGAGAAGTGGGGACGAGCTGGTACAAGCTCACAGAGCGAGTGAGTCAACAAGCTCTGCATCGCACAACAGAACCATGAAACCAACAAGATTCCTGCTGCTGGCCGCCCTGCTCGGCCCACCCGCTCTTGCTGCGGATCTGACCGTGATCGAAATGCATGCGGCAAGCGGCAATGATCGGCCGTACAGCCTGGATGGCCAGCGGGTCAGTCCGGCTCAGTTGAGAAACACACTCTCCAAGAAGCTGACCGCAGCCCCCGATGCCAAAAGCACGGCACGCATTGCCGTGCTGGTCGATCCCGATGTGAAGGTCGGCGCCCTCTCCGAGCTTCGCGGCCTGGTGATGAAAGTGGGATTCGGCATGCCGCGCTATTTCATGACGACGCGGGTGAATGACAAGCTCTCCGAGATCCAGGTGAACTACAGCCCGGTCTTCCCGAGAAGCGGGCTGGAGGCGGCGATGTCGTCCGGCCAACCGGCTGCAGATCCGTCGCTCACAACGCCAGCGCCACCCCGCTGAGCCGTGCCAGCGCCTGCAACTCATTGATCAGCGCAGACGACAGAGGGATGCCTTCGCCGCGGCGCTGGAGCTCGCATTCATGCTGGCGCAGTCCGGGATAGCGGCCTTGGGTGCCCTGGGCCGCGAGCAGGCCGGTGATCCAGTTGGCCATGTAGTTGTCAAATCCCCGGGGTGACGGTGCGGCCAGGGCTGGGTTGATGACCAGCAGAAAGGCGCAGGCGTTGGCGGTGGAACCTTCCGCCGATCCGGGTACAGCGGGCTGAAACAGGCCGCCGCCCAGCGCGCCCGCCAGGCATTCGACCACCATGGCCAGGCCCAGGCCCTTGTGGCCGGCCATGGGCTGCATGGCGCCCTGCAGTGCGGCGTGGGGATCGGTGGTGGGATGGCCGTGTGCGTCCAGCGCCCAATGCGGCGGGATTTGCGCATGGCCGTCGCGGGCGGCAGCCATGACGGCGCCGCGTGCGACCACACTCAGGGCCATGTCGAAGACCAGTGGCGGCCGTCCGGCCACGGGCGCGGCGAAGGCGATGGGGTTGTTGCCCAGCGCAGGCCGCGTGGCACCGGGCATGGCCATGATGGGCGGCGTGCGCTGGCACAGCAGGGCCATGCAGCCCTGTTCCACGGCGGGCAGCAGCAGCACGCCCAGGGCGCCGAGGTGGCCGCAGGCCTCGATGTGGCAGGCCACCACGGCCTGGCTTGCGGCCCTGTCCAGGCAGGCTTGCAGCGCCAGCTCCAGCACGGGCTGGCCCAGGGCATGGTCGCCATGGCAGCGCAGCAGGCCGTTGCGCTCCTGCAGGCTGGGCTTGGCCCGTGTATGGATGGTGCCTTCGCGGATGCGCTGCACATAGGGCGGAAGTCTTGCCACGCCATGCGTGTCCACGCCGCGCAGGCTGGTGCGCACCAATGCCTGGGCGGTGGCCTGCGCGTGGCATGCGCTCACATCAAAGGCCTGGAGCACGCCAGCAGCCCAGGCTTGCAGCGCTGCGGCGGGCATGCGCACGGCGTCGGTCTGCGGGTTCAGGGAATCAGTCAATGCGCTGCAGCTCCTGACGAAAGGACATTGCACGCTCCACGTAGCTGGCGGCGCTTTGCAGCAGGCCCGCGACTTCTTCGTCACTGAGCGTACGCACCAGCTTGGCGGGGGCGCCAAGAATCAGCGAGCGCGGAGGGAACTGCTTGCCTTCGGTGACGATGGCGCCGGCACCCACCAGGCTGTGCGCGCCGATGACGGCACCGTTGAGCACCACGGCCTGTATGCCGATGAGCGAGCCCTCCCCCACGCTGCAGCCATGCAGCATGGCCTGGTGGCCCACGGTGACATGGGCAGCCAGGGTGAGCGCGAAGCCGGGATCGGCATGCAGCACGGCGCCTTCCTGCACGTTGCTGCCCTCGCCTATGCGCACGGGTTCGTTGTCTCCGCGCGCCACGGCGCCGGGCCAGAGGCTGGCGCCCTCGCCCAGTGTGACGTCGCCGATGAGCGTGGCCTCGGCCGCCACATAGGCGGATGCGGGCAGCTGCGGTGCCTTGTTCCGATAACGATAGAGGGCCATGCGCTTACTCCAGCGTGACATTGGCTTTTTTGACCAGGCGCGCAAAGCGTTCCTGCTCGGAGCGCAGGAACTGGGCTGCCGCCTCGGGGCTGTTGAGCACGGTGTATTCGTCGCGCCGTGCAAAGCCGGCCTTGACCTCGGGGTCGGCAAAGGCAGAGGCGATGCCGTCGTGCAGGCGCCGCACCTGGGCGGGCGGCATGCCCTTGGGGCCGATGGCGGCCACCCAGCCGGCGATGTCCACGCCGGGAAAGCCCTGCTCTGCCACAGTGGGCACATCGGGCAGCGATGCCACGCGCTCGCGGCCCATGATGCCGATGGCGCGCAGCGCGCCGGATTTCAGGTGCGCCTGCGCCGTGCCCACGGCGATCACGCCGAAGTCCACCTGCCCGCTGAGCAGGTCCACCACCATCTGGCCGACGCCCTTGTAGGGAATGTGGCGTGCCGTGGTGCCGGCCGCATCCAGAAAGACTTCGGCCGCGAGGTGGAAGATGGTGCCGTTGCCGGACGAGGCGTAGTTGAGATCGCCGGGCCGCGCCTTCATGAGCGCCTGCAGTTCGCGCGCATTGCGCGCCGCCACCTTGGGGTGGACGACCAGCACGAAGGGCGAGCCGCCGACGATGGACAGCGGCGTGATGTCGGCCAGGCTGTCGTAGGGCAGCTTCTTGAAGACGCTGGGGTTGACGGCGTGGTTGTTGGAGATGAAGGCGATGGTGTTGCCATCGGCCGGCGCCTTGACCAGCATCTGCGTTCCCGTGATGCCGCCCGCACCCGGCAGGTTCTCCATGACCACGGGCTGGCCGCCCAGCGAGCGCACCAGCGCAGTCTGGGCCGAGCGCACGATGGTGTCGGCGCCCGAGCCTGCCCCCACGGGCAGGATGACGCGCAGCGGCGTGCCATTTTGGGCGCGCACGCCCAGGGCAGCGGCCCCCAGCGATGCGCCGGCCAGGGCCAGCAGGGTGCGGCGGCGGGTGGGATGGGACGAGTGCATGGGGTTGTCTCCTTTTTGTGTTGTCTCATGCGCGCCGGGGTGGTTTTTCTGCGGCCTTCGGCGCCCGGGGTTGGCTGTCAGGTCCGTGATGCAAGGGCTCCGAGGATTTCTTCGGTGTGCTCGCCAATCCCGGCCAGCGGCATGCGCACGCCGGGACGGTGGCCGTTCATGAGCAGGGGCAGCAGCACCACGTCGGTCTGGCCGCCGTCTTCGGTCTGCATGGAAGCCAGGCCGCCGCTTTGGCGCAGGTGCGGGTCGTCCACCAGTTGCTCGGGCCGCGTGATGGGCGCGTAGGGAATGCCTGCGGCCTCCAGCTGCGGCGCGAGCCGGGCCGATTCATGGCTGGCCAGGATGGCGCCCAGCTCGGCCAGCAGTTGGGGGCGCACGGCCACACGGGCGGCGTTGTCGGCATATTCGGGGCGCTGCAGCAGGTCGGCACGGTCCAGCACGCGGCACAGGGTGGCGAACTGCTTGTCGCTGACGGCGCCGATGAACAGCTGCTCGCCACCGGCCAGGGTGAACACGTCGTAGACGCTCCAGGCCGATACGCGCGAAGGCATGGGCGGCGGTGCCTCTCCCGTCATCAGGTACTGCTGCATGTGCTGGGAGGACAGGAAGACGCAGTTCTCGAACAGCGCGCTTTGCACCTCCTGGCCGCGCCCGGTGCGCTCACGCTCGCGCAGGGCGGCGAGCACGCCGATGGCGCCGAACATGCCGCCCATGATGTCGTTGACGCTGGTGCCCGCGCGCAGCGGCCGGCCCACGGGTCCGGTCATGTACGACAGGCCGCCCATCATCTGCACCACCTCGTCCAGCGCCAGGCGCTTCTCGTAGGGGCCGGGCAGAAAGCCCTTGTGGCTGACGTAGATGAGACCGGGCGCGCGCTGCGACAGCGTGGCGTAGTCCAGGCCCAGGGACTGCATGAGGCCGGGGCGGAAGTTCTCCAGCACCACGTCGCTGCCAGCGGCCAGTTCAGCAGCGGTGGCGCGGCCCGCTTCGGTGGTGATGTCCAGCACCACGCTTTTCTTGTTGCGGTTGAAGCTGCGGAAAAAGCCGATGCCCAGGCCAGGCAGCGTGCGCGTTTTGTCGCCGCCCGGTGGCTCGACCTTGATGACTTCGGCGCCCAGGTCGGCCAGGATCATGCCGCAGGTGGGGCCCATGACCATGTGGGTGAATTCGATGACGCGGATGCCGGACAGCGGCAGCAGGGGTTCGGTGGCCATACAGGTGTGCTCGTGGGAAGGTAAGGGGTTCATGCAGCGGCGGGGGCTGCGTCGGCGGTGACGCTGCGCGGCAAGCCCGCGCGCCACAGCGCGCCATGCAGGCTTTCGCCGTCCAGCCAGGCGGCCACCTTGGCGCGCAGGCGCAGCAGGGCCTCGATGTCCAGGCCCGTGTCGATGTCCATGGTGTCCAGCATGAAGGCCAGGTCTTCGGTGGAGGCATTGCCGCTGGCGCCGGGCGCATGGGGGCAGCCACCAATGCCGGCCAGCGTGGCGTCAAAGCGCGTGACGCCGGTCTGCAGGGCCGCATGCACATTGGCCAGCGCCAGGCCGCGCGTGTCGTGGAAGTGGCCGCACCAAAAGCGTTCGCCCGCAATGCGCCTCGCCTGCTCGAACAGCGATTGCACCTGGCCCGGCCCGCCATGGCCCACGGTGTCGGCCATGCTGACGCGGTCGGCCCCCGCGTCCAGCAGGGCCTGCATGCAGCGCAGCACCTCGGCCGGCTCCACCCTGCCCTGCAGCGTGCAGCCGAAGGCCGTGCCAATGCCGCCTTCGATCAGCATCTTCGAACCTGCGGCATCGCGTGCGGCACGCATGCGGGCCACCTCGGCCACGACCTCATCGGGCGTCTTGCGCAGGTTGGCCAGGCTGTGGGCATGGCTGGCCGACAGCGGCACCAGCATCAGGTCGGCCCCGCTGGCAAGGGCGCTTTCGGCTCCGCGCAGATTGGGCACCAGCACGGAGACGAACAGGCCCGGCAGCGTTCGGGCATAGGCCACCAGCTCGGCCGTGTCGGCCAGTTGCGGCAGCAGGCGTGCGGGGACGAAGGAGCCGACTTCGATCTCGCGCTGGCCGGCAGCGTAGGCATCGCGTATCCATTCCTTCTTGCGCTCGGTGGACAGCACGGTCTGGATGCTTTGCAGGCCATCGCGCAGGCCAACCTCGCGGATGACGGCGGACTGCGGAGCACGGATGGGTTCTGGCATGGGAAGGTTCGCGTGGGGTGGTTTGTCTTGAATGGCACTTTAGACATTCCCACCAGCGTGCAGAAGCGATAATTTTTCGGCTCAGAGTTTCCCAAATGGAAATCCATAACCACCATGAAAGATCTGGACCTGACCACGCTGCGGCTCTTTGTCGCCGCCTGCGACCTGGGCAATATTGCCCGCGCGGGCGAGCAGCAGCACATCGGCTCATCGGCCATCAGCAAGCGCATGGCACTGCTGGAAGAGCAGGTGCAGGCCCCGCTGCTGGAGCGCCACCGCCGGGGCGTGGTGCCCACCGCAGCCGGGCTGATGCTGCTGGAGCACGCACGCGCCATGCTGGCCAGCGCCGACCGCGCGGCCCGCGACATGGCGGCCTACCAGCATGGCGTGAAGGGACAGGTGCGGATACTGGCCTCGGTCTCGTCGATTGCCGAGTCGCTGCCCGATGACATTGCGGCCTTTCTGCAAAAGCCCGAGCACGCGCAGATCCGCGTGGATATCGAGGAGCTGACCAGCAGCGAAATCATCCGGTCCATCCGCGAAGGCCTGGCCCTGGTGGGCGTGTGCTGGAACGCGGCCGATCTGGAGGGCCTGCAGACCCTGCCCTACCGCTGCGACACCCTGGCCGTGGCCGTGCCGGCCGGCCACCCGCTGGCCTTGCGCGACAGCTGCAGCTTCAGCGAAACGCTGGATTGCGAGCATGTGGGCCTGCCAGCCTCCACGGCCGTCTACACCATGCTGGCGCGGGCGGCCGCCATCATCGGCCGGCCCATCAATTACCGCGCCGTGGTCAGCTCCTTCGACGCCACGATCCGCTGCGTGCGCGCCGGCCTGGGCGTGGCCATCATGCCCAGGGAGATCCTGGGCATGGCGGGCTCCGGTCAGGGCGGGCAAGGTGTGCAAGGCGTGAACATGGTGCCGCTCACCGATGCCTGGGCGCGGCGGCAGTTCGCCATCTGCTTCAGGGACGGCAGCCGGCTATCGCCTGCGGCGCGCACGCTGGTGGACTATCTGGCCGGGTGCGCCCAGGCGGGCTGAGCAGGTCTTGGGAGTTATCACGATTAATTGAAGTTTGCGTGATACATCCGCTACGGGGTCCCTCCAACAATGGGACCCATGAACACCGCCCTCATCACCCCCCAACCGGCACAGCCCCAGGATGGCCAGCGCATCCACCCGCTGTGGCTGCGCCTCACGCATTGGCTCAATGCGCTGGCCGTGGTCATCCTGGTGACCAGCGGCTGGCGCATCTACAACGCGGCGCCGTTCTTTGATTTCAGCTTTCCGGGCTCGATCACGCTGGGCGGCTGGCTGGGCGGGGCGCTGCAATGGCATTTCGCGGCCATGTGGCTGTTGGTGTTCAACGGATTGCTGTACCTGTTGCTCAACATCGCCAGCGGCCGGTGGCTGCGCAAGTTCTTTCCCGTCAGCGTGCAGGGCGTGCGCCAGGACCTGGTGGCCGCCCTCAAGGGCCGGCTCTCGCACGCCGACCCGGCCCGCTACAACCATGTGCAAAAGCTGGCCTACCTATTCGTGGTGCTGGACCTAGTGGTGATCGTGCTGTCGGGCCTGGTGCTCTGGAAGTCCGTGCAGTTCCCGCTGCTGCGCGAGTTGCTGGGCGGCTATGAATCCGCACGGCGCGTGCACTTCTTCGGCATGTCCGCGCTGGTGGCCTTCGTGGTCGTGCACCTGGCAATGGTCGCCCTGGTGCCCCGGACCTTCCTGACCATGATCCACGGCCGTGCGCCCAAGTCCCCATGAAAATCTTCAAAGCCCCTTCCCTGCCCGGCGTCGATGGCGCGGCCGTGGTGCACGAGGCACGCTCGCTGATCGCCCGCAAGCTCGACCAGCCCGCACGCCGCGCCTTCTTGCAGCGCTCGCTGACGCTGGGCGGCCTGTCCCTGCTCACGGGCTGCAGCATCAGCGATGACAGCCACGTCGAGGCCGCGCTCAGCCAGGTATCGCGCTTCAACGACCGCGTGCAGGGCCTGCTCTTCAGCCCCACGCGGCTGGCGCCCACCTATTCAGCAGCCGAGATCACGCGCCCCTTCCCCTTCAATGCCTACTACGGCGAGGACGAGGTGCGCGAGGTGGACGGGGCCAGCTGGCGCCTGGAGGTGACCGGCATGGTCGCCGACCGCCATGCCTGGACCCTGGCCGAGCTGCGCGCCATGCCGCAGGACGAACAGATCACGCGCCATATCTGCGTGGAAGGCTGGAGCGCCATAGGCCGCTGGGGCGGCGTGCGCTTTGCCGATTTCCTGCGCCACATAGGCGCCGACACCAGTGCCAAGTACGTCGGCTTCAAGTGCGTGGACGACTACTTCACCAGCATCGACATGGCCACGGCCCTGCATCCGCAGACGCTGATGGCATTGACTTACGACGGGCAGCCCCTGCCGCCCAAATATGGCTTTCCGATGAAGCTGCGCATGCCCACCAAGCTGGGCTACAAGAACCCGAAGCACATCCAGGCCATGTTCGTCACCAACACCTACTCCGGCGGCTACTGGGAAGACCAGGGCTACAACTGGTTCGGAGGCAGCTGAGCGGCCTTCCAAGCCGCTGGGCCGCCAACGAAGGTGCGAGGCCGGGCCCATCCAAAGCCGGCCGATTTGCAATCCCGCAAACCGCTAATCCAAAGGAAGACTCAAATGACCAAGCTCACCACCACCCTGCTCGCCACCTGCCTCGCCCTGGCCGGTGCCACCACGGCATTCGCTGCGGATGAGATGGCGAAGGACGGCATGTCCAACGGAGCCATGTCCAAGGATTCGATGTCCAAGGATGGAATGAAGAAGGACTCCATGGCCAAGGACGGCATGAAGAAAGACTCCATGTCCAAGGACGGGATGAAGAAGGACTCGATGTCCAAGGACGGCATGCACAAAGATGGCATGTCCAAGGATGGAATGAAGAAGGATTCCATGGGCAAGGACGCCATGTCCAAATAAGCAGACGGACTCGCCTGATCCGTCTGGTGCCCTCCAGGCGGTCGGGCCGTCGGGGCTGCTTGGAAAGCTGACTGGGGCTGCCGATCAGGCAACCAGGCACAGAGCCCGGTCCTGCCTGCGCCCCGAATGCCCGCTCTGCAACAGAAGCGGGCCGGCGGGCTTCAGCGGCGCTGCGGAGGACGCGGGCCCGGTGCGCCGGAGCGTTGCTCGATGTGGCGGAACGTGAGGCGACCCTTGTTCAGGTCATAGGGCGACATTTCAAGCGTCACCTTGTCGCCGGCCAGCACGCGGATGCGGTGCTTGCGCATTTTTCCGCCGGTATAGGCGATGAGCTGGTGGCCGTTTTCCAGCGTTACGCGGAAGCGGGAATCAGGCAGCACTTCGTCTACCCGGCCTTGCATTTCGATCAGTTCTTCTTTAGCCAATGGGACTCCTGTGAGTACATGTTGAAAGGGTTGCGTCGCCGCAAGTTGCTGGTGCAGCACCATGCTGCGGCCTTGGGCCAGCGCAGGATGACCGCTGCACGCAGGCAGCGGAGCATCGAAAAAGGGAAAAGAGGACCCTGCAGGTGGCAGGGAGAGTGCGGACCCGGGAGGTGGGTTGGATTCGCGTGGTGCTCGCCGTTGAGAGTGACAGTTGCGGACCTCGTCACAGACTTTGTGACAGTGGGCGGCTAACGGCAGCCCGGAGACCGCGAAGGTGTCAGACGGGCACTGAGGAGGCGAACAACAAGGACAGCACCTCCATCAGTATAGGTGAATTGCCGGCCGCGCGTTGAAGCGGCGCCGGGTACCGCACCTGTACGGGGCGGCATTTTCCCTGTCGCGACTGGGGCAATTCGCAGTCGAACCGGAAGTAGTGCCCTCTCTTGGTGGTTGCCGCGGCATCGAAGCGGCCGCCGGCGGCCCGCCTCATGCCTTTCACCTATCCCAGCTTGGGCAGCAGATTGAACAGCAGCACCATCAGCAGGCCCACAAAGGACACGATGGACTGGACCACGGTAATCGTCTTGGTGGCCTCGCCCATGCTCATGCCGAACGACTCCTTCACCATCCAGAAGCCCGCGTGGTTGGCGTAGTTGAAGAACAGCGAGCCGCAGCCAATGGCCAGCGCCAGCAGCGGCACGTTCAGCGCAGGATCGGAGGCCGCCAGCGGCGCCAGCAGGCCCGCCGCTCCCACGATGCCCACGGTGGCCGAGCCGGTGGACACCGACAGCAGCATGGCGATCATCCAGCCCAGCACCAGCGGAGGCAGGGCGAACTGCTGGGTCATGTGGACGATGGCATCGCCCACCTTGGCGCTGGTCAGGATCTGCTGGAACGCACCGCCGCCCGCAATGATGAGCATGATGCCGGCGATGGGCTTGAGGCTCTGGCCCAGCGCGTCGCGCAGCTTCTCGGCATCGGCGCCGCGCAGATAGCCGAGGGTGATGGAGGCAAACACCACGCCCAGCAGCATGGCCACCAGCGGATTGCCCAGGAAGGCCGCCGCATGCAGCAGGCCCGAATCCTTGGGCAGCAGCACCTCGGCCAGCGCATGCACCAGCATCAGCAGCGCGGGCAGCAAGGCGCACAGCACGCCCATGCCGATGCTGGGCGCACTGCCCTCCCCGCCTTCCTTCTTGCCTGATGTGAACTGCTCCAGCAGGGCTGCATCGGGGCGCGTGCTCATGCGCGGCGTGATGAAGGCGCCGTACAGCGGGCCACCCAGCACCATGGCGGGAATCACGGCCAGAAAGCCGTACAGCATGGTCGGGCCGACCGTGGTGTGCAGCGTGGCAATGGCGGTGAGCGGGCCCGGGTGCGGCGGCACCATGCCGTGCATGGCGGCCAGCGCGGCGATCACGGGCACGCCCACATAGACATAGGCCGATCCCTTGAAGCGCTCATTGCTTTCCAGCTTGCGCGCCACGCTGAAGATCAGCGGCAGCATGACCACCAGCCCCACCTCGAAGAACATGGGGATGCCGATCACGAAGGCCACCAGGGTCATGGCCCAGGGAATCATGCGCTCGGACGTGCGCTGCAGGATGGCACTGGCCAGCCGCTCGGTGGTGCCGGAGTCCGCCAGGATCTTGCCCAGCATGGCGCCCAGGGCAATCACCACGCCCACCGCGCCCAGCGTCTTGCCGGCCCCGTTGGTGAGGTTCTTGACGATCTCGCCCGGCGCCATGCCCGTGGCAAAGCCCACGCCGATGGAAACCACCAGCAGCGCCAGCAAGGGATGAAGACGGATGCGCGAGACGATCAGCGCGACGAGGACCAGCACACTGGCCAGCGCGATGAGCAGCAGTTGGGTATCGAATGAAGACATAGGAAGCTTGGAGTTGTGATTCTTGGCGTTGGACCCCGCCTGCGCGCTTGCGGCATGCGGCATGCCGCAAGCGGTGGGCGGTTTCCAATCGCTACAAATCGTATGCCTGGGCCTGTCGGCGGGTTGTAGGTTTCAGGCTTGTTCACAGAGTTCGCGCTGGCGCCGGTCCACAATCGTGCCTGCCGGGCAAGCCCGGTGCTGCCATCCCGGAACCCATGCGCATACACCATCCCCCCGTACCGGAGCTGCCCGGAATCTCCCTTCGCCAGATCGAACGCTCGGACATCGGCGCCTGGTACGCCTACCTGAGGCTGCCCGCCGTCACCGAGCACACCAGTTGGAACCTCGCCTCAGGCGACGACCTGCTGCCGCTGTTCGATGCGTTCGAGTCCCCGTCCGCCGACTCCCAGCGCCGCCTGGCCGTCGTCGATGCCCGCAGTGGCCGGATGGTGGGCTGCATCGGCTTTCACACCATCTCCGGCGTGAACCGCACCGCCGAAATCGCCTACGACCTCGCCCCGGAGTACTGGGGACGCGGCATAGCCAAGGCCCTGTGCGCGACAGTGACCCGATGGGCCTTTCAGGAATACGGCTTCATCCGCATCCAGGCTGCGGTGCTGGAGTCGAACCAGGCCTCGGCCAAGGTCGTGCAGGCCTGCGGGTACCGGCATGAGGGGCTGCTGCGTTCGTTCAGGCTGGTTCGCGGAATGCCCAGGGACTATGCGCTCTATGCGCGGCTTGCGGCAGACGAATGAGCGGGCGATAAGCCCAGGCATCCCCATGCACTCCTGCAGCGATCCTCACGCGCCCCGCACTCTGGACCTCATCCCCAACGATCCTGTCCAGCCCGAGTTCCAGCGCCTGGTGGCAGATGCGCGCGCAGCCATCGCCAGCGACCTTGGTGAGGCGCTGGACAGCCTCTACCTGTATGGCAGCGTGGCGCGCGGCTGCGCAAGGGCAGGCTTCTCGGACCTGGACCTGACGATCGTGCTGGCCCGCCCCCTCTCCAGGCAGGAGAGCGCCCGGTTGGAACAATCGCGCCAGGACCTGCAACTACGTCACAAAGAAGTCGTGAAGATCGATTTCGACCTGGGCACTCGGCAAGAGGTGCTGGACCCGGCCCATCTCTACAGCTGGGGCTACTGGCTCAAGCATGAGTGCCGCTGCATCCATGGAGAAGACCTGGCGCAGCAGTTTGAGGCGTTCGAGCCGTCCAGGGCGATTGCACAGGCCGTCAATGGCGACTACGTGCAGGTGCTGAACGACTACCTGCAGCGCATTTCCGGAACCAGGGACGACACGGAGGCCCTGCGTCTGCAACGCGAAGCCGCACGCAAGCTGATCCGGGCCACCAATGTGCTGCGCCCCTGCTCAGGGGGCTTCTGGCCGCGCAAGCTGGAGGAGTTCGCCGATTGCTTTGCGCAGCTCCATCCGGAAATGGCGCAGTCCATGGCTTTCTTTCTGGCGCAGGCAAGGACGCCCGAGGCACCCAGAGCTCGTTTCAACGCAGAGCTTTCGGCCTTCATCAGCTGGATTCGGCGCCAGCGGGCTGCATCTACGGCAGTCTAGGTACCGGGCAACGCCAGGGCCCCAAGCCGCCAGACGCCTAGCTGCCACAAAAGCTTCAAATCTCCGTCACCGCACCGTCACGCGCAGCGGGTGCAATGTAAACGTTTTCAAGAAATCGTTTACATCCATGAGCATCACCGAGGTTGCACGCCGCGCGGGACTGTCCGTCGCCACTGTTTCGCGGGTTTTCAATTCGCCGGAGGTGGTCAATGCGCAAACGCGCAGCACGGTGCTGCGCGTGGCGCAGGAAGTGGGCTATGTGGCCAATGCCAGCGCCCGCACGCTGCGCACGCGCAGCAGCAAGGTGCTGGGCGTGGTGCTGCCCACGCTCACCAATCCGGTGTTTGCCGAGTGCCTGCAGGGCATTGCCTCGCAGGCGGCGCTGCGCGGCTATGCGATTTCGCCCTGCACCACCGAATACGACCACGCCGGTGAAGACGCGGCCACCACGCGGCTGCTGGCCAGCGGGGTGGATGCGCTGGTGCTGGTGGTCTCCAACCCTGGCGATTCGGCGGCGCTGGCGCGTGTGCGCCAGGCCGGCAAGCCCTATGTGCTGGCCTATCACCACACCCATGAGCATGCCTGCGTGGGCGTGGACAACACGGGTGCCGTCAGGGAGCTGGTGCTGCGCCTGGCTGCGGCAGGCCACAGCCGCATCGGCATGGTCACGGGCCAGTTGCGCGCGTCCGACCGCGCCCAGCAGCGTTGCCGTGGCTATGCGCTGGGCATGCAGGCCGCAGGCCTGTCGCCGCTGCCCGTCTGGGAGGTGCCCTTTGCCGCCACCGCCGTGCAGATGCTGCAGCAGCACCTGAGCGAGCAGGCTCCGCCCACGGCCATTGTCTGCAGCAACGATCTGCTGGCGATACGCACCATCCGCGCGGCATCGCTGGCCGGGTTCCGCGTGCCTGCGGACCTCAGCGTGGTCGGCTTTGACGGGATTGCCATGGCGGGCGATCTCACGCCTTCGCTGGCCTCGATTTCCCAGCCCAACCACGACATCGGCTCGGCCTGCGTGCGCCTGCTGTGCGATGCGCTGGCGGGCAAGAAAAACCTGGCCGCGCAAGACAGCCTGTGCCTGCCGCATGGCTGGCGCAGCGGCGAGTCCTGCCGGCTCTGAAACCAACAACAGCGGCCCGCGCAAGCCAAGGCCGCGCCCTTCCCTTCCCAACGCTCCCCCACCTCTTCGAGTACGCACCATGAAACTGACTGCCCTCCCCTTCAAGCTCTCCTTCAAGCCCTCCTTCAAGCGCCTGGCCCTGCTGGCCGCCACCACCGCCGTCTGCGGCACGGCGCTGGCCCAGAGCGCCATCTGCTACAACTGCCCGCCCGAATGGGCCGACTGGGGCACGCAGATCAAGGCCATCAAGGCCGATACCGGCATCACCGTGCCGCCCGACAACAAGAACTCCGGCCAGTCGCTGGCCCAGCTGGTGGCCGAGAAGGCCAGCCCCGTGGCCGACGTGACCTACCTGGGCGTGACCTTCGCCATCCAGGCGCAGAAAGACGGTGTGGTCGCCGCCTACAAGCCCGCCAACTGGGACCAGATTCCCGCCGGCCTCAAGGACCCCAAGGGCGAGTGGGTGACCATCCACTCGGGCACGCTGGGCTTCATGGTCAACAAGGCGGCGCTGGGCGGCAAGCCCGTGCCGCAGTCCTGGGCAGACCTGCTCAAGCCCGAATACAAGGGCCTGGTGGGCTACCTGGACCCGGCCTCGGCCTTCGTGGGCTATGTGGGCGCCGTGGCCGTGAATCAGGCCATGGGCGGCACGCTGGACAACTTCCAGCCCGCCATCGACTACTTCAAGAAGCTGCAGAAGAACGAGCCCATCGTGCCCAAGCAGACCTCGTATGCGCGCCTGCTGTCGGGCGAGATCGGCATCCTGCTGGACTACGACTTCAACGCCTACCGCGCCCGCTACAAGGACAAGGCCGACGTGGACTTCGTGATCCCCAAGGAAGGCACCGTGGTCATGCCCTATGTGATGAGCCTGGTGAACAAGGCGCCGCACACGGACAACGGCAAGAAGGTGCTGGACTATGTGCTGTCCGACAAGGGCCAGTCCATCTGGGCCAACGCCTACCTGCGCCCGGTGCGCGACGTGGCCCTGCCCAAGGAGGTGGCCGGCCATTTCCTGCCCGCCAGCGAGTACGCACGCGCCACCTCGGTGGACTACCAGAAGATGGCCGATGTGCAAAAGGGCTTCTCCACGCGCTACCTGCGTGAAGTGCGTTGAGCCAGGCGGACTGCATCGTGGGCATTCCCTCCCAAGCGCCAGGCGACTGGCGCGCCCGCGCGCTGCTGCTGGCCTGCAGCGCGCCGGCCGTGGCCTTCTTCGCCGCGTTCTGGCTGCTGCCGGCCGGCCTGCTGCTGGCGCTGCCGGCGCGTGAAGGCTGGCGCACCTACTTCGCCACGCTGACCGACGCGCTGTACCTGCAAAGCCTGCTGCAGACGCTGGCCCTGTCGCTGGCCGTGACCCTGGCCACGCTGATGATCGGCGCGGTGATGGGCATTGCGCTGGCGCGCCACCGCTTCACGGGGCGCGGCCTGCTGCTGTCGCTGCTGACGCTGCCGCTGTCGTTTCCGGGCGTGATCATCGGCTTTTTCATCATCCTGCTGGGCGGGCGCCAGGGCGCGCTGGCCGACCTGTCGGTGGCCCTGGGCGGCGAGCGGATCACCTTCGCCTACGGGCTGCTGGGCCTGTTTCTGGGCTACCTGTATTTCTCGCTGCCGCGCGCCATTGCCTCCTACACGGCAGCGGCCGAGGCGCTGGACCCGCACCTGGAAGAGGCCGCGCGCTCGCTGGGCGGCAATGGCTGGAGCGTGGCGCGCGATGTGTGGTGGCCCCAGCTGCTGCCCACCACGCTGGCCTGCGGTGCCATCGTGTTCGCCACGTCGGTCGGCGCCTTCGGCACGGCCTTCACGCTGTCGAGCAAGTTCGAGGTACTGCCCATCACCATCTACAACGAGTTCACCAACTACGCCAACTTCGCCCTGGCCGCCAGCCTGTCGATCAGCCTGGGGCTGATCACCTGGCTGGTGCTGTGGCTGTCGCGGCGCTGGGCGGGTCCGGCCGCCACAGGAGTCTGACCATGCGGACCACACAAAAAAATAGCCCCCACGCTGCCCTTGCAGCGCAAGGTCCGCTGCCCCCCGAAGGGGCCGCTTTTTGCCTTGGGGCGGCCCGGCGGCCAAAAATGCCGCCGCTGATGTGGCTGGTGACGGCCACCGTCACCCTGTTCATGCTGGCGCCCATGCTGCTGTCGGTGCTGGCCGGGCTGGTGCAGAACTACGGCCAGGGCCTGGCCAGCGGCTTGACCACGCGCTGGCTGGCCGAGGTCTGGGCCGGCTACGGCAATACCGTGCTGATGTCGCTGCTGCTGGCCTGCGCCTGCGTGGCCATGACCTTGGTGCTGGGCGTGCCCTGCGCCTATGCGCTGGCGCGCAGCCGCTCGCCCTGGGCCCGGCATTTCGAGGAGCTGCTGACGCTGCCCGTGGCCATTCCGGGCCTGGCCAGCGCCCTGGCCCTGCTGCTGGCCTATGGCAGCGTGGCCGCCTTCCGCCAGAGCTTTGCCTTCATCCTGGTGGGCCATGTGGTGTTCACCCTGCCCTTCATGGTGCGCATGGTGGGCTCGGCGCTGCGCCGCCAGGAGCTGGTGGCGCTGGAGGAGGCTGCGCGCAGCCTGGGCGCCTCGTTCACGCAGCGCTTCCTGGGCGTGCTGGTGCCTGCCGTGCTGCCCGCCATCGTGGCCGCCTGCCTGATGGTGTTCACCCTGTCCATGGGCGAGTTCAACCTGACCTGGATGCTGCATACGCCGCTGACGCGCACCCTGCCCGTGGGCCTGGCCGACAGCTATGCGTCCATGCGCATCGAGGTGGGCTCGGCCTACACCCTCATCTTCCTCATCGTCATCCTGCCCGTGATGTGGCTGCTGCAGGCGCTGGGGCATTTCATCGAGAAGAATTATGGAAAGTAACAGCGTCGCCATCGACATCCGGCAGTGCGCCAAGACCTATGCCGACGGCACCCGCGGCCTGCAGGCCACCGACCTGCGCGTGGAGCCCGGCGAGGTGCTGGCCCTGCTCGGCCCCTCGGGCTGCGGCAAGACCACGCTGCTGCGCATCATCGCGGGGCTGGAGACTCCGGACGCGGGCAGCCGCATCGCCTTCGGCGACACCGACGTCACCCGCGTGCCCATAGAAAAGCGCCAGGTGGGCATGGTGTTCCAGCACTACGCGCTGTTCCCGCAGATGAGCGTGCAGGCCAACATTGGCTACGGCCTGCGCATACGCGGCGTGTCCGAGCAGGAGCAGCGCCGCGTGGTGGGCGAACTGGTGGATCTGGTGCGCCTGAACGGCCTGGAGCACAAGCGCCCGGCCGAACTGTCCGGCGGCCAGCGCCAGCGCGTAGCCCTGGCCCGCGCCGTGGCATCGCGCCCGCGCGTGCTGTTGCTGGACGAGCCGCTGACCGCGCTGGACGCCAAGCTCAAGGAAACCCTGCGCGACGAGCTGGCCCAATTGCTGCGCCAGCTGCGCATCACCGCCGTCCACGTCACGCACGACCAGCAGGAGGCCATGGCCATTGCCGACCGCATGGCCGTCATGCAGGCAGGCCGCATCCTGCAGGTGGGCGACGGTGAGAGCCTGTACCGCCGACCGGCCCATCCCTTTGTCGCCACCTTCCTGGGGCGCGTGAACCAGGTCGAACGCAGCGAAGACGATGCGCGCAGCAACCGGCTGGCGCTGGCCGGCATGGAGCTGGCCTGCCCGGCCGAATGCACGGGCGCGGCCCGGCTGCTGCTGCGCCCTGAAGACATCGAGGTCTGCGCCGCCGGCACGCCGGGCGCCGTGCCGGCATCGGTGACGCGCCGCGTCTTCCTGGGCGACCGCCTGCAGCTCACGCTGGAACTGGCGGGCCACACGCCGCTGATGGCCGACGTGGCCCGCGACCACGCCGCGCAATCGGGCGACCGCGTGGCCCTGCGCATCGCCCCTCACCAATGGATGCCCAACCATGCCCACGCCTGAAACCCTGCGCCCCTCCATGACCACCTTCCTGGCCCAGCTCACCGACCTGCACATCCGCGAACCCGGTCGCCTGACCTACCGCCGCATCGATACCGCCCAATACCTGGAGCGCACGGTGCAAAGCGTGCTCGCCCTGCCGCAGCAGCCGCACGCCGTCGTGATCACGGGCGACCTGACCGACTTCGGCCGGCCCGCCGAATACGCCCACCTGCGCAGCCTGCTGGCGCCGCTGGGCACACTTCCCATCTACCTGCTGCCCGGCAACCACGATGACCGCGACGCGCTGCGCACCGCCTTTCCCGAGCACACCTGGCTGCGCAGCGAAGGCTTCATCCAGTACGCCGTGGACATTGGCGATCTGCGGCTGATCGCGCTGGACACCGTGGTGCCCGGCCACAGCGAGGGCGCGTTGTGCGAGGAGCGCCTGCAATGGCTGGAGCTGCAACTGGCCGCCAGCGAAGGCCGCCCCGTGGTCATCGCCATGCACCACCCGCCCTTCGAGACCCTGATAGGCCACATGGACAAGATCGGCCTGCTGCAGGGTGCACAGGCACTCGAAGACCTGGTGCGCCGCCACCCCAACGTGCAGCGCGTCATCTGCGGCCACCTGCACCGCAGCATCCAGGTCGCCTTCGGCGGCACCGTGGCCATGACCTCGCCTGCGCCCGCCCACCAGGTCTGCCTGGACCTGGCACCCGACGCCGCATCGGCCTGGACGCTGGAGCCGCCCGGCTTCATGCTGCACGCCCTGCCGCACGGCGGCCGACTGGTCAGCCATGCCGTGGCCAGCGGGCAATTCGACGGGCCGCACCCGTTCTGGGATGCGGACGGGCGGTTGATCGACTGAGCCCGAGGATGCACAAACCCCGCCCCGGCGAAAGCCGGGGAGAATATCCACCATGGATACAGCCAACATCAAGGGCCGCCTGGACTTCCTGCGCGAGGCCGAAAAACTCAAGAGCGTGCTGCGCAGCGCCCACACCTCCACAGGCCGCACCGAAAGCACGGCAGAGCACAGCTGGCGCCTGTGCCTGATGGCCATCGCCTTCGAGGACCAGTTCGCACAGCTGGACATGCTCAAGCTGCTCAAGCTGTGCGTGATCCACGACCTGGGCGAGGCCATCCACGGCGACATCCCCGCCGTGGAAAAGAACCAGCACCCCGACAAGAGCGCGCAGGAAAAGGCCGACCTGCTGCACTTGACCCGCTCGCTGCAGCCCGAGCACCGCGACGCCATCATGGCCCTGTGGCAGGAGTACGAAGACGCCGCCACCCCCGAGGCCCGCGCCGTCAAGGCCCTGGACAAGCTGGAGACCATCCTGCAGCACAACCAGGGGATCAACCCGCAGGATTTCGACTACGGCTTCAACCTGGGCTACGGCAGGAAGTACACGGGCGCCGATCCTCTGTTCGCCCAGGTGCGCAGCCTGCTCGACGAGGACACGCGCCAGAAAATGGGCGCCGCCGCGCAGGACGCCAGCGCGACCTAGCTGCGCCAGCGCCCCTGTGGCCGCGTCAGCGGCCCGCGCCGACCCGCTGGCGCCGCCCCAGCCCCATCCATCCGATGGCTGCAGCCAGCAGGCTCAGGACCGCAAGGGCTGTGTGCTGCAGCGTCGGCACGGGGGTCACCTGGCCACCGCCGGGGAAAGCTGCCACCGTATTGATGGACGCGGAAGCCATGCACGGCACCGTTCCCACGACCTGCCCTGCTTGCATGCACTGCACCGACGGGTCCCCGGCATTCACGGTGGCCACATTGGTAATGGTTGCGGGCGCCGGGTTGGACACGCTGGCCATCACGGTGAAAACCAGCGAGTCTCCTGCCGCGAACACGGGCACCGTGACTGCCAGCGATCCGGAGCCTGACGCCACGGGACATGGCGTGCTGGCGCCGGGCGTACAGATCCAGGTGGCGCGCTCCAGGCCGGCAGGCAGGCTGTCGGCAATCTGCGCCTGGGTGGCGGGCACGGTCCCCGTATTCCTGACGGTGATGGTGTAGCGCACCTCCTGCCCCGCCTGCACCTGGCCTGCGGGCGAGATGCTGTGGGTCAACGACAGGGCAGGATGCACGGCCTCCCTGTGCCAGGACATGACGTTCTGGTTTTGCACGGGCGCCCCGGTCCACGCAACGGACACGCCGTTGCCGGGTATCTCGTAGGTCCCCAAACAAGTGTCGCTTTCCCCCGAATAACTGACCTGCTGGGATGTTTCCGAGAACAAGGAAGCGCACATCGCGTTGTTCATGGCACCCACCTGTTCCGTGGCCATTTCAAACCGGCTCAGCATATCCACATCATTGGGAGATCCACCCGGGCCAATTTGATTGATGGAGCGGTGCGGATTGTTTCCCGTCAGCCAGCGTTGAAGGTGGATTCTGTTTCTCACGATATTGGACCCACTGTCCGTGGAAACCCTGAATATGAATGCGCGCACATCCGGATCGGAACTGCTGTAGGTGTTCAATCCGTCCGAGAAACTATAGGAAGTCACCAGCGCCCTTATTTCGCTCTCGTCCAGACTGGGCTGCAAGGGTGCGGCCGTTTCAAACCAGCCGGCCAGGCGGGCGGTCCTCGGAAAATCCTGGCATGAGCCGTGAGACCCCAGGGGACAAGCCGTGCGATCCTGGAAATCCGAGTAGGAGGTTCTCATCTCTCCGTAGTAACGCGTCACTTGCGCGCTGGCGGGGGGGCAGGCCGAGAGTGCTGCGCCGGCCATCAAGGCAGCCATGAGGGCGTGATTTTTCATAGAACTCCCAGTAATAGATAGATTTGCGCTATCAAGGTATCACTGGTATTGAAATTTAAAAATCACCAATCCCCTACAGCCACCATCCAATGACAAATATTTGCAATCCCGCCATTGGAATGGAACTCCAAGTTGTCGTCCTGCCTACTTTTCAACGGAGAACGCCGATGAATGCGGAACTGCATAACAACCCATCTGCCGCCCAATATCTTTTTTGATTGGAATGCACAATACCCAATTTGAATCGAATCTATTGTGACAAACGTTTCAAATAGTAAATGACAGTGATGAATGGCGGTAGATCCGAACCTGGAACGCCGAGGACGGCGCCCTCACCGGTCCACAGGCAACGCCAGCGTCTCCTTGACCTCTTCCATCACCACATAGCTGTGCGACTCGGCCGGCACGGGCAGTTTCTTGAGGATGTCGCCCAGCAGGCGGCGGTACTCGCGCATGCCGCCCAGGCGGGCTTTGACCAGATAGTCGAAGCTGCCTGAGACCAGGAAGCACTCCAGCACGTCGGGCACGTGCAGCAGTTCCTGGCGCACCTTGTCGAAGACCTCGCCCGACTTGGACGACAGCTTGATCTCCACGAACACCAGCAGCGTCTTGCCCAGCGCCTCGGGCGACAGATGGGCGTGGTAGCCGGTGATCACGCCATCACGCTCCAGGCGACGCACGCGCTCCGAGCAGGGCGTGGCCGAGAGGCTGACCTGCTCGGCGAGATCGGTCATGGAGATGCGGCCGTCCCGCTGCAGGATGTCGAGGATCTTGCGATCGGTGCGGTCGAGCACGCGGTTTTCACTTTTGGCGGCCATGGCGGCGATTCCCGGGGCTTATCAATCACTGGAGAGTAGCAATATTTCAGTGGTTTCCACTGCCTCATCGTCAATAGACTTTGATTTCATCTTGTTGACCTGGCGGTGAATCGTATGAAAGTCCTTGTTCTTGGCGGCGGTGTCATCGGCGTGACCAGTGCGTACTACCTGGCGCGGGCCGGTGCCGAGGTCACGGTGCTGGACCGGCAGGATGCGCCCGCGTCCGAAACCAGCTTTGCCAACGCAGGCCAGGTCTCGCCCGGCTACTCCACGCCCTGGGCGGCGCCCGGCATTCCGCTCAAGGCCCTGAAGTGGATACTGCAGGAACACGCGCCGCTGGCCGTGCGCCTGGACGGCAGCCTGTTCCAGCTGCGCTGGATGGCGCAGATGCTGCGCAACTGCTCTGCCCAGCGCTATGCCGTCAACAAGGAACGCATGATGCGCGTGGCCGAGTACAGCCGCAGCTGCCTGCAGCAGTTGCGCGCCGACACCGGCATCGCCTACGAGCAGCGCACGGGCGGCACCTTGCAACTGTTCCGCACCCAGGCCCAGCTGGACGCCGTGGAGCGCGACGTGGCCGTGCTGCGCGAATGCGCCGTGCCCTTCGAGCTGCTGGACCGCGACCAGCTGGCCCAGGTGGAGCCCGCCCTGGCCCAGGCGCGCGACCGGCTGACGGGCGGCCTGCGCCTGCCCAAGGACGAGACCGGCGACTGCCACCGCTTCACCAACGAGCTGGCCCGCATCGCCAGCGGGCTGGGCGTGGAGTTGCGCTTCAACCAGAACGTGGATGGCCTGGTGGTCGAAGGCGGCCGCATTGCCGGCGTGCGCGTGAATGGCGAGCTGCTGACCGCCGACCGCTACGTGATGGCCTTCGGCAGCTACTCGCGCCAGGCGCTGGAGCCGCTGGGGCTGGACCTGCCCGTCTACCCCGTCAAGGGCTATTCGCTCACCGTGCCGCTGGGCAACCCGGCGCTGGCGCCGCAGTCCACGGTGCTGGACGAGACCTACAAGATTGCCGTCACCCGCTTTGACGACCGCATCCGCGTGGGCGGCATGGCCGAGCTGGGCGGGTTCGACCTGCGCCTGGACCCGCGCCGCCGCGCCACGCTGGAACTGGTGGTCAACGACCTGTTCCCGGGCGGCGATGTGGCGCGCGCCAGCTTCTGGACCGGGCTGCGGCCCATGACGCCGGACGGCACGCCCATCATCGGCGCCACGCGCTACTCCAACCTGTTCCTGAACACCGGCCACGGCACGCTGGGCTGGACCATGGCCTGCGGCTCGGGCCGGCTGATCGCCGACCTGATCACCGGCCGCAGCCCGGAAATCAGCACGGACGGCCTGGCCCTGGACCGCTACACGCACCGGCCGGCCCGGCACCTGGGGGGCAGTTCCACCCCCGTCTCCGCCTGAGCGCAAGACATCTTGAACACTTGAGGCGGCCTGCCCCGGCCCTGCTGAACGGGCCGCTACCCCAGCGTCAGGTCCCGCAGCGCGGACATCAGCGGCGACCAATGGGCCTTGGGGTGGCTGATGAGGAGCCAGCTGCGGCGCGTGCGCAGCTCGGGGATGGGCAGGGACTGCAGGCGCTCGGGATTGCTGCGCAGCACATGGCTGGGCACGTAGCACAGCAGGTCGGTCTGGCCCACGATGTCGATGGTGGCCTCGGTGTTGTGCTGGATCTCCAGGGCCACGGTGGGCGCGCCCAGGCCCTGGGCCGCGAAGGCCTCGTCCACCACCTTGCGCACGGCGGCGCCCGGTGCCGGCAAGGCCCAGGAGTAGCCCTGCAAATTCCCGAACCTCAGGCCCTGCTCCAGCGCCAGCTGGAACAGCGGGTGGCGCGGCCGTGCGGCGGCCCATAGCTCGTCCTCGCCGATGACCACCTGGGCGCAGCGCGTGGCATGGCCCGGGTAGGACGGCACCACGGCCAGGTCCAGGCTGCCGTCGAGCAGCGCGCGCTCCAGGTCGTCGGACTTGCCCACGGTCAGCCGCACGCGCAGGCCGGGGCGACGGCGCAGCAGCTCGGCCACGGCCCGGGTGGCGCGGCTTTCCGAGGTGGCCTGCGTGAAGCCCAGGCGGATCAGGCCCACATGCTGGGCCTGGATGTCGCTGGCGGCGCGCATTGTCTCCTCATGCCGCAAGACCAGTTGACGCGCGGGCTCCATGAACAGCTGGCCGCTGCTGGTCAGCGCCACGCCATGCGTTCCGCGCGTGAACAGGGCTGCTCCCACGCCCTGCTCCACGCGGCGCACGATCTTGGAGACGGCCGGCTGGGTCAGTTGCAGGGCAGCGGCCGCACGCCCGAAATGGCCATGCTCGGCCACGGCCAGAAAGCAGGCCAGCTCGTTATAGGCAAATCCCGTCATGCCATTCCTTGTCAACGAAGAAAAACGAGAAAGCTTGCTACCTTGCCGAGCAAAGCCATTCCAGATATGCATTGATTTTCGCTGGTTTGGTTATCACCAAGACAGGGCTTGTGGCTAGAGTTTTGGCATGGAAACTATTTGAGCCACATCATGAACCCACCAAACATCGTGCTCATCGTCGCGGACAACCTGGGCTGGGGCGAGCTGGGCTGCTACGGCGGCGGTGCGCTGCGCGGCGCGCCCACTCCGCGCATCGACCAGCTGGCCTGCGAGGGACTGCTGCTGCAGAACTTCAACGTGGAAAGCGACTGCGTGCCCACGCGCTCGGCCCTGATGACGGGGCGCCATCCCATCCGCACGGGTGCCCTGCAATCGGTGCCGGCCGGGCTGCCACAGGGCCTGACGCGCGGCGAGACCACGCTGGCCCAACTGCTGTCCGCCCAGGGATATGCCACGGCGCATTTCGGCAAATGGCATCTGGGGGACATTCCGGGCCGTTATCCCTCGGACCGGGGTTTCGACGAGTGGTACGGCATTCCCCGCACCACGGACGAAAGCCAGTTCACCGCGACCACGGGCTACGATCCCCTGGTGGCGCCCCTGCCCCACATCATGGAAGGCCGCGCGGGCGCGCCCTCGGACGATGTCAAGGTCTATGACCTGGAATCGCGGCGCAACATCGATGCCGAGCTGGTGGAGCGCTCGCTGGACTTCATGCGCCGCAACCACGCCCGGGACCGCCGCTTCTTCCTGTACCTGCCCCTGGTGCACCTGCACTTTCCCACGCTGCCGCATGCGGATTTCGCGGGCCGCACCGGCCAGGGCGACTTTGCCGACTCCATGGTGGAGATGGACCACCGCGTGGGCCAGATCTCGGACGAGATCGACCGGCTCGGCCTGCGCGAGGACACCCTGTTCATCTTCTGCAGCGACAACGGCCCCGAGTTCCGCCAGCCCTACCGCGGCACGGCCGGCCCCTGGCGCGGCACCTACCACACGGCCATGGAGGGCAGCCTGCGCGTGCCCTTCATCGCACGCTGGCCGGGCCGCATCCAGGCCGGGCGCACCAGCAATGAAATCATGCACGTGACCGACATCTTCTCCACCCTGGCGGCGGTGGCGGGCGCTGCCGTGCCGCAGGACCGGCCCATCGACGGCCTGGACCAGACGGCATTCCTGCTGGGCGAGCCCCGGTCCGCGCGCGAGGGCTTTCTCTTCTACATCAAGGACCAGCTGCGGGCCGCGAAGTGGCGCGACTGGAAGCTGCATTTCTACTGGGAGCCCGAGGTCAACGAGAGCAAGGGCAAGCTGGAGTCCCCCTACCTGTTCAACATCGTGCGCGATCCCAAGGAGGAGCATGACGTGCTGATTTTCAACACCTGGGTGCTCAACCCCATGCTGACCATGGTCCAGCGCTTCAACGAAAGCTGCAAGGCACACCCCAACACCGCGCCCGGCGCCCCCGACCAATGACCTGCGCACCCCTACCCGCCCCGCAGGCCAGCGGCCGCCTGCCGACCACCCGCCGCCATGCACTGCGCCCCCTGGCCGCCGCAGCCCTGCTGGCCCTTGCACTGCCCACGGCCCGCGCGGCCGATTCCCCGGCGCACGCCCCGCAGGGCAAGCCCATCACCTGGATCGTGGGCTTTGCGCCCGGCGGCAGCCTGGACGTGCTGACCCGCCATGTGGCCCGGCAACTGGAGGCCAGGGCCGGTGTCAGCGTGGTGGTGGAGAACCGGCCGGGCGCCTCGGGCGCGATCAGCCTGCAGGCGGCGGCCAAGGCGCCTGCCGATGGCCTGACCCTGGTCTCCGTTCCCGGTCCGCAGCTGTCCGGCCCACGCCAGCCCGAGGTGGGCCGCGAGCTGACCGCCGTGGCCGTGATGGCCCGGGGCGCCATGGTGCTGGTGGGCCCTGCCCCGGGTGCGGCCGGCAGCCTGGGCGAACTGGTAGCCGCCATGAAAGCCAAACCGGGCCAATGGAGCTACGCCAGTTCGGGCACGGGCACCTCCCAGCATCTGGCGGGCGAACTGCTCAACGCCCTGGCGGCCACCAGCATGGTGCATGTGCCGTACAAGGGCGGCGGCCAGGCCGTGACCGATGTGGTGGGCGGGCAGATCCCCCTGGCCATGCTGGGCGTGACGCCCGTGCTGCCGCACATCCAGTCGGGCCGGCTGAAGGCCTATGCCGTGACCAGCGCCACGCGCATAGACAGCCTGCCTGATGTACCGACCATGCGCGAGGCCGGCGTGCCCGGCTACGAGGCCACCCAGTGGTATGCCGTGGCCGTGCCCTCCGGCACGCCCCCCGAGCGGCTGGCCCAGCTCAACCAGTGGATCAACCAGGCCATACAGTCGCCCGAGCTGCGCCCCACGCTGCAGGCCGCCGGGGCCGTGGCCACGCCCATGTCCCTGCCCGAGATCCAGCGCTTCATGTCCCAGGACAACGCCAAGTGGAAGAAGCTGGCCGCAGACCGGCGCCTGGCGCTGGACTGACCCCACAGCGCCGGGCCACGCCAGGCCGGGCCGGGCCGCCAGCCCCGTTCAATGCGCCGAGAACCCCAGCAGGTACTCGTAGCTGAGGCTGGTGGTGCGCGCGTCGCCTGCCACGGGCAGGCGCACGATGGCGAGCAGCTGGTTCATGCCGGCACGCGGTGTGACGGTCACCAGGCCGTCGGCATCGGTTGCCAGTGGCGGGCCGCTTTCTCCCAGCGACACGCGCACGCCGGCCCGGGGCTGGCCGTTCAGCAGCACCTGGAATTGCTGGGGCTCGCCCGCGTGGGGCGAGCGGCGGGTCCTGGCGATGATCTCCAGGGTCTGGCCCAGCTTCTCGCGGGTGACCGGGCCCCATTCGAGGATGGTCTTGTGGAACTTGAGCGCATGCACGCCGCTGGTGGCGCCGGGGTTCTCGGTCATGGGCTTTTCGACCATCGGCCCCTCGCCCACGCGGCTGAAAAATCCGTTGTCGAAATGCGCGGCCAGCAGCGCGGCCTTGCGGGCCGGCGTGGCGCGGGCACCGCCGGGCACGGGCTGCACGGCCACGTCGATGCGGCGGCCGCGCGCGTCATAGGCCTCAACGCTCTTGAGCTTGCCGGCCGCAAAGTTCTCCAGCTTGCCCTCATGGCCGCCGAACTGCACGGTGTAGGCGCCGTCGGCATCGGGCTCCAGCCAGACGTTGTGGGCCTGGACCAGCGGCGCGCAGGCCAGCAGGACCACGAATGCGGCGGTTGCAACGGATGCGAAACAGGGGTTGGATTTCATTTTTTCCTCCTCAAAACTGTGTCTGCACGCCGACCTTGAGCGTGCGTGGCGCGCCGGGCGCGAACAGCGGCACGCCGCGGATGACCGAGGCCGACGTGGCATAGGCCTTGTCCCCCAGGTTGGAGACCACGGCGTAGATGCGGCTGCGCGCCGAAGGCAGGCGCCAGCTCAGGCCCAGGTCCCAGGTGGCGTAGCCGCCGTAGAACACGCTGTTGTCGGCAGTGACCGCATAGCGGCCCACGCGGCGCCAGGTGAGCGTGCCCTCCCACTGCGCCAGCGGGCGCCAGGCCAGGCCCACGGTGGCGGTCTGCCGGGGCACGCCGGCCACCTCATTGCCGACCAGGGCCGGGTTGCCGTTTTCGGTCACGCGCGAATGGGCGCTGCCCCAGGCCAGTTGCAGGTCCAGGTTCCTGCGCACCGCCCACAGCGCGCTGGCCTCCACGCCGGTGCGGCGCGTGGCGCCGAAGTTCTCGTACACGCCAGGCGCCACGTTGCGGATCTCGCCCGAGGACTGCAGCCGATAGGCCGCCACATCCAGCACCAGGCCCGGGATGGGCTTGATCTGCGCGCCCACTTCGGTCTGCCGAAAGATGTTGGGATCAAGCCGCGCGGCGCCCAGCGCGTACTTGGCGAAATCGCTGGCCAGCGCAAAGCCCTCGGACCAGCTGGCGCGCAGCAGCACGCCCGGCGCCACCTGCGAGCGCAGGCCCAGCTTGGGGCTGGCATGCGAGGTGCGCGCCAGCGGGCCGCAGGGGTCGCTGCCCGTCTCGGGGCCGTTGGGACGGCAGCCGCCCGTGAAGCGGTCCCAGCGCAGGCCGGCGGACAGCTGCAGCAGGCGGTGAACGGGCGCATCCACCTCGGCAAAGGCCGAGAGGGTGTTGAGCCTGGAATTGCGGTCGTCAATGGCTGCGCCCGTGCGCTCGCGCCATTGCAGGCCGTCGTAGAACTGGTAGTCGGTGGACTCGCGCACGGCCTCCAGCCCGGCCACCCAGTTGATCGGGGTCAGCGCCGTGACATGGCGGCCATTGAGGCTGGTGCCGGCGCCGTAGGCGGCGCGGTCATAGCTTTCCTCGCGCTGGCGCCACTGCAGCGCATCAATGGGCCGGCTGAACCAGCGCGTGAAGCTCTGCTGCGTGGTGTAGGCATAGCCCAGCCAGGTCAGCCGGGGCGAGAGCGCGTACTGCACATCGGCGCGCAGCGTGGCGAAGTTCTTGCGCGTGCCATCGTTCATGGCGCGCGGATCGATGCCATGCGGATCGCGTGCGAACTGCCCCGCCGTCAGGTACGAAGGCGAGTCGCCCTCGCCGTGGTGCAGCCGTGCCGACAGCGCCACTTCCAGCTGCGGCGTGAGCCGCTTGCTCCAGCGCAGCGCCGCCGTGCTGCGCTGGAACTGCGACTGCGCGCGAAATCCATCGGTGCGGTAGTGCTGGGCCGCCAGGTTCAGGAATTCGCCCTCCCCCGGCTTCAGCCCCAGCGCCGCCTGAGCGTCCAGCGTGCCGTGCGAGGCCAGGCTCACGTCGGCCTCGCGGTAGGGGGTGTAGTCGCCCTGCTTGCGCGTCTCTATCGCCATCAGCCCCGCGCGGTTGAAGTTGCCGTACAGCGCGGACACGGGACCCTTGTAGATGCTGATGCGCTCCATCTCCAGCGGCACGATCACGCCCAAGTCTACATAGCCGTCGGCATGCGACATGGCCTCGTTCAGTGGAATGCCGTCCAGCACCACGCCCACGTCGCCGCCGTGCCCGCCCCCGCCGAAGCCGCGCATGACGATGGCATCGCCCACACCGGACAGCTGGTAGTTCTGCACATTCATGCCCGGCACCTGGCGCAGCAGCTCCTGCGGATGGCTGGCGTGGGCGTTGGCGATGTCCTCGGCCTCGATCACCGTGGTGGTGTAGGCGGCCGAGGCGCCGCGCGCGGTCTGGCCCTTGACCTCGACGGGCTGCAGGCTGGGCGAGGCATCCGTCGCCTGCTGTGCACCAGCCTGGGGAATGGCGGCCAGGCCCAGCAGGCCGGCCGCCGCAATCTGGTGCAAGGCGCAGGGCCGAGAAGGAAATTTCAGAGGATGTGTCATGCGGGTCCAGGAGTTGTATGAAGAAAAAAGCAAACTTCATACCGACCTGCGTGACAAAGGCTGGGCAAGGCGCCCGCCCTGGCTTCAATCAGTCGCCGTGGGCGTGTGAATGGGGATGTGAATGCGGATCAGGTTGCGCGTGCTCATGCCCGCCAGACTCCCCCCGGCGCGCCATCACCAGGTTGAGCTGGCCATGGTGCACGCCGCGCTCGGCCGTGATGGTGTCGGCAAATCGCCGCACGGCGCTGGCCGGTCCCCGCAGCATCACCGTCTCTATGCACTGCTCATGGTCCAGGTGCACGTGGGTGGTGGCCATGTGCAGTTCGTGGTGGTCATGCTGCAGGCTGGCCAGGCGCTCGGACAGGTCGCGCTCGTGGTGGTTGTAGACATAGGACAGGTTGGCCACGCACAGGCCGTCGGCGTCCTCGCGCTCGCGCACCTGGGCCAGGTGGGCGCGCAGCACGTCGCGGATGGCCTCGGAGCGGTTGTCGTAGCCGCGCGCGGCGATCCATGCGTCGAAATCACGGGCCAGGTCGTCGTCGATGGAGATGGTGAAGCGTTCCATGGGCAGCAGAAGTGGGGAAACAGGTGGCGGGAACAAAAAAGGTCGGCATCACGCAGGATGTGCCCGGCCATTGTCCGGCCATCCAGGCCGGTGCCCTGCATGCAACACTCGCGCCAATCACTGTCGGCGCAGGCTGGCAATAGCGACAAACCACCACGGTCATGCTTTGTTCACATTCGCGCAATATCCGGTTACCCTGATCGAGGTTGCGCAGTGCGCACCGTCGATCGCTGAAAGGGGCGCGGCATGCAGTATTCATTCGATCAGCTTCTGGACATGCTGCTGTCCCTGCTGGAGGCTGCGCCCGCCTGTTCCTCGCGCGAACAGTCCTTCGAGCAGCTGCGCACGCTGTGGCTTCAGACCCACAGCTATTTCGCGGCCCCCGAGACCGAGCTGCGCCGCATCAGTACACGCCGGCTGGAAGACTTTCACGGCTGGAAGGACCTGGACAAAGACCCCTGCTACCTGGACCACGATCCCGGCAACGGCAGCGCCCTGCGCATCTACCTGCACCGCGATGGCGGCATGGTGATACAGCGCCTGCAGGGCGATGGCCGGCAGATCCTGTTCTCGCGCCTGGGCGTGCAGTTGCAGCCTGCTAGCTGAGCCTGCGCCCGGCCTGCGGGGCCAGTTGCTCCGGGGAAGACACGGCCCGGCCATTGCGCTCCAGCAGCCACAGCACGGCCAGCGCCGTGACCACCGCCAGCCCCGCCAGCAGCAGCAACAGATCGTGGAAGGCCGCGCCGTACACCTGCGCAAGCAAGCCGTACTGCCCCGGCAGCGCCTGGGCGGCACGCGCCAGATCGGCCTGGGCCAGTTGCCCGGCCATCTCGCGCCGCAGGCCCGCATCGGGCGACAGCCCGCCAAGCCGCCCCTCCACCAGCACCGACAGCACGGCGCCCGCCACGGCCAGGGCCACGCCGTCCGCCGAGATGCGCACGGTGTTGAAGATGCCCGTGGCCATGCCCACGCGGTCTGGCGCCACGGTGCTCACGGCCAGCCCGTCCATCAGGCCCCAGGGCAGGCCAATGCCGGTGCCTATCAGCAGCAAGGGCAGCGCCAACGCCGGACCGGCGCCCTGCCCGAAGGCAGCCGCCAGCCACCACAGACCCGCCGCGGCCAGCAGCAGACCGGCCGCCGACAGCCGGCCCGGGCTGATCCAGCGCGACAACAGGCCCACCAGCAGGGCCGCCAGCAGCGGCACCACCAGCAAGGGCGCCGCCAGCCAGCCCATCATGCGGCCCGCCGCCAGCGGGCTCAGCCCCTCCACGCCAATGAAGCGCCCGGGCAGCATGACCACCAGAGAGATGAACAGAAACGCCGGTGACGCCGCCAGCAACTGCACACCCAGAAAGCGCGGCTGCGAGAACAGCGACAGATCCAGCAACGGACGGGCCACGCGCCGCTGCACCGCCACGAAGACCACGAACAGCACGGCGGACAGCGCCAGCGGCCCCAGCACCTCGGCATGGAGCCAGCCGCGCTCGGGCACCATCAGCACGCCGTAGGTGAAGCCGCCCAGGGCCAGGGTGAACAGGGCTGCGCCCAGCCAGTCGGGCCGGTCGGCAGACACGGCTTCATCGCGCCGCGCGCTGGCCATCACCATGGGCAGGCCCAGCAGCGCCACCAGCCCCGTCCCATGGAACACCCAGCGCCAGCCCAGGCTGTCCACCATTAGGCCCGACACCCAGGGGCCGAAGGCCAGGCCCAGGCCAAAGGTCGTGCCCAGCAGGCTGAAGGCCCGCATGCGCGCCGCGCCCTCGAACAGCGGCGCCAGCGAAGACATGGCCGCCGCAAAGGCCACCGCCCCGCCCAGCCCCTGCAGCAGGCGCAGCCCATCGGCCCAGCGCAGATCGGTTGCCAGGCCCACGCCAAAGCTCAGCAGGCCGAACCAGGCCAGCCCCAGCAGCCACAGGCGGCGCCGGCCATGGATGTCGGTCAGGCTGCCGGCCACCATCATGGCGCTGCCGTAGCTCAGGATGTAGGCATTCATGATCCAGCCCAGCTGGGAGGGCGTGCCGCCCAGCTCGGCATGGATGGAAGGCAGGGCCACGGCCGGGCCCGTGAAGCTCAGGGGAATCAGCAGCCCCGTCAGGCAGACGGCCAGCAGTTGCAGCCATTTGAGGGGGCTGCCGCGAGAGAGGGAAGACATGGTTTGTGCGCCATTTCAAGAAACGACCGCCAGCGTAGGCCCGTCTTCATCTGAGACAATCCATCTTCATTTCCGAACACTTGAGACACTCGAGTCTCAAATCATCTTCTTCACACACCTCTTCACACAGCGCATGGAAATAGACAGCCTGGGCAGCATCGGCCTCTTTGTGCGCGTGGCCGAGCGGCTGGGCTTCTCTGCCGTGGCGCGCGAGCTGGGGCTGTCGCCCTCGGCCGTGGGCAAGGCCGTGGCGCGGCTGGAGGAGCGCCTGGGCGTGCGCCTGTTCAACCGCAGCACGCGCACGCTGGCACTGACGGCCGAGGGCGAACGCTTTCTGGAGCGCTGCCGGCGCATCCTCTGCGAGGTCGAGGCCGCCCAGCAGGAACTGCGCCATGCGGGCGAGCGGCCCCAGGGCCGGCTCAAGGTCAGCCTGCCACGCCACTGCGGTTTGTTCGAGCAGGCGCTCTCGGACTTCCTGCTGGAGTACCCCGAGGTCGAACTGGACCTGAACTTCTCGGACCATCTGGTCGATGTGATCGGCGACGGCTTTGACGTGGCCATACGCGCCGCGCCGCTGCAGGACTCGGGCCTCAAGCACCGGCGGCTGGGCGGCTTCCGGCGCGTGCTGGTGGGCTCGCCCGCCTATTTCCAGCGCCATGGCAGGCCGGCGCAACCTGCCGACCTGGCCCGCCACCAATGCCTGCACTACCGCTATCCGGCCACCGGCCGGCTGGAGCGCTGGCCCTTGGGAAACGACGACGACACCGCCCCGCCCGCGCTGCCCTCCAGCGTGGTCTGCAACAGCGTGGAGATGCGCATCTTCCTGGCGCTGCGCGGCCAGGGCATTGCCTGCCTGCCGGATTTCACCGTGGCCCGCCAGCTGGAGCAGGGCCTGCTGCAGACCGTGCTCGACCCGTTCACCGCCAACGCCCAGGGCACGGTCTGGATGGTCTGGCCCACGGGCCGCGACCTCTCGCCCAAGGTCAGGGCCTTTCTCGAATTCATGGCGCACAGGCTGTTTGCCTGAACCGGGTCAGCGCATCCGCTCAGCCCCGCAGTTGCGAGACGGCCCAGGCCGCGATGAACAGGCCCAGGCCGAACACCGTGTGCGCCATCAGGCTGCGCAGCCGCGCCACGGCGGGTTTGGGTGTCTTGCGGGCAAACAGCCCCGCCCCCATGCACGGCTGCAGCGCCAGAAAGGGTGCGGCCACGGTGAACACGCCCCAGGCCAGGGCCGGCCACAGCGTGGGCGCCCGGGCCCAGCCCTCGCCCGCCAGGGCCAGCAGGGCCGCCGCAAAGGCGATGCCGATCGCATAGTGCGCCACCCAGCCCAGGGCCTTCTCACCCGCCACCGGCGCGGACCGGCCGATGCCGGCATGCACCAGCCGGCCGCGCGGCAGATGGCCCAGCCAGCGGCCCACCATGGCGTAGTTCAGCGAAGGCACGCCCCACAGACGCTGCAGCAGCAGCGCCCACACATCCATCACCAAGGTCGCGCCTGCGCCCGTCAGCACGGCGCGCAGCAGGAATTCCGGCACATCCAGCATGTCTCTTCACTCTCTTGCAGGTTTGCAGCGGCCTCCTTGGATGCCACCGCATGCACAATGAACAATACATTCAATTAATTGATTGAATGTTTGCGTGATGCTAGGCTATCCCCCATGAATCCGTCAAGCAGCCCTGTACCGATCGAGGCCTTCCCCGACCTGGCCGACCTGGCGCGCACCCTGGGCCATGCCCACCGCCTCACCTTGCTGAGCCATGCGGCCGAAGGCGAGCAGCCCGTGGAGCGCCTGGCCGAGCTGTGCGGGCTGTCCGTGGCCAACACCTCCCAGCACCTGCAGCACCTCAAGCGCGCGGGCATGGTGCTCACACGGCGCGAGGGCAAGCATGTGCTTTACCGGCTGGGCGACGGACCCATCACCGGCATCGTCGATGCGCTGCACGACTATCTGCAATTCCGCCACGCCGAGATCCGCGCCGTGGTCTCCGACAGCCTGCGCCAGCGTGACCGCCTGCAAGCCGTTGCGCTGGACGAGCTGCTGCAGCGCATGCAGATGGACGACACCATCGTGCTGGACGTGCGTCCGCCAGCGGAATTCGCCCAGGGCCACCTGCCCGGGGCCGTCAATATTCCCCTGGAAGCGCTGGAAGGCGAGCTGGACGCGCTGCCGCCCGACAAGGACATCGTGGCCTATTGCGGGGGCCAGTACTGCGTGCTCTCGGCCAATGCCGTCACGGCGCTGCGCGCCAGCGGCCGGGAGGCGCGGCGCTTCGAGGCAGGCTTCACCGGCTGGCAGCAGGCCGGCCTGCGCGTGGAGGCCGGCGCCTAGCGCAGCAGCCGCGCCAGCCCCTGCTCGAACCGGCCATGCAAGGACTGCGCGCCCTCGCCCGACAGGGCCAACGCCAGCGCATGGCCATGCGTGTAGTCGATCAGCAAGTCCAGCAGCACGGCGGCAGCGCCCTCGTTTTCGCCGGGCTCGCACTGCTGCACCTCGCCGCGCAGCCGCTGCGTGAAGGCGGCCAGCGAATCGGTGAACAGGGCCGGGTCGCCCAGAATGCACACCGTCAGCGCCGGATGGCGGCGCACACGCTCCATGTAGCCCACCAGCAGCGCCTGCACACGCTGCACGGGTGCAAGCCCGGGCGAAGGTTCGGCCAGCGGCTGGCCATGCACGCGCTCCACCAGGCTGCGCATCAATTCCTGCTGGTCACCCACATGGTGGATCACCGACATGGGCGTAATGCCCAGCTGCCGCGCCAGCGGCCGCAGGCCAAAGCCCTGCGCGCCCACGGCCTCCAGCAAGGCCAGCCCGGCATCCAGCACCTGATCGCGGCTGAGCGAGCGCCCGGCCGAGGGGCGCCCGCGCCGTGCAGCCTGTGCAGTCGATACAGCCGGCTCACTCATCGCCGCCACCGTTGCGCACCATGACCCGGCCGCCCGCCTCCACCCGGTAGCGCGTGCTCACCATGCCACTGGGATAGGCCTGGGAAGCCAGGCACGTCAACCGCAGATCGCAGCCAATATCGCCAAACAGCGGCCGCCCCGCGCCGATCAGCACGGGCACGCGGGTGATGGTCATCTCGCCCACCTCACCCGCCGCCAGAAACGCGCGGATCACGGTGCCGCCGTCGATATAGGCGCTGCTCCAGCCCTCGGCCCGCAGCTCGGCCACCAGTTGGGCAGGCTGGGCGGACGTGATGCGCAACTTGCCGCGCAGGTAGGCAGGCACATCGCCCGCACCCAGCGTGCGGCTCATCACCACCACGGGTTTTTCAAAGGGCCAGCCGTCGAAGCCCAGCACGCTTTCATAGGTGGAGCGGCCCATGACGATGCCGTCCACCGTCCTCATGAAGGCCGCGTAGCCGTAGTCCTCGCCGCCATCGCCCCCGGCCGGCAGCCAGTCCAGCGAACCATCGGGCCGGGCAATGAAACCATCCACCGAAGTGGCGATGAAGACCTTGCCGAATGCATTGCTGAGGGCTTTTGCGGGTGCCATGGCGATCTCTCCATCCAATTAAACATACACCGTATGATAAATAATCCGCAGCCCCTTGCCAACCGTTCCCATGCTCAGGCGCCGCGCGAAGCAGACCACTGCACCGCCAGCACGCTGGCCAGCACCACCAGCAGGCCCAGGAAAGACATGCCCGTCACGGACTGCGACAGCAGCGCCCAGCCCAGGACCACGGCGGTGAGCGGGCTCAACAGGCCCAATGACGACACGGCCACCGAAGGCAGGCGCCCGATGCCGCGAAACCACAGCACATAGGCCAGCAGCGCGCCGGCAAGACACAGGTAGGCATAGGCGCCCAGCTGGGTGGGCGACAGCGCGGGCAGCGGCGCATCCACCCACCAGGCCAGCGGCAGCAGCATCAGCCCGCCAAACAGCAGTTGCCAGCCCGTCAGCGCCAGCACCGGCAAGTCCACGCGCCAGCGCCGCGTAAGCCAGGTGCCGGCCGCCATGCACACCGCACCCGCCAATGCCGCCGCCATGCCCACGGGTTCGAACACCGTCTGCGGCGACAGCAGCAACACCGCCATGCCCGCAATGCCCGCCACGGCGGCCCACAACGTCAGCCGCGCGGGGACCCGCCCGTCCACGCCCCATGCCAGCGCCATCACCAGCAGCGGCTGCACGGCGCCCAGCACGGCCGCCAGCCCGCCCGGCAGCCGGTAGGCCGCCACGAACAGCAGCGCCTGGAACACGCCGATGTTCAGCGCGCCCAGCACCAGCAGCCGCCACCAGCCCGAGCCCACGGGCAGCCGCCGCGTGAACAGCACCAGCAGCAACCCGGCCGGCAGCACGCGGATCAGCGCAGCCGTGAACGGACGGTCTGGCGGCAGCAGTTCGGAAGTGACGATGTAGGTGGAGCCCCAGATGGCGGGCGCCAGCGCGGTCAGCAGGATGTCGCGCCAGGACATGGCGGGGCTGGCCGAGGGTGAGGCGGAAGAGGATGGCGAGGAGGACATGGCATTTATCTTCAATTCAAGACAAATCCATTATGCACGACTTATCTTAAAATCAAGACAAATGCCGAAACCCACCCTCCCCCGCCTGCCCGACCGGGTAGACACCATCCTCGAACAATGGGCGCGCGAACGCCCCGACCTGGACGCCAGCCCCATGGGCCCCATAGGCCGCATCAAGCGCTGCGCCGCCCTGCTGGAGCAACGGCTGGAAGAGTGCTTTGCCCGCTTCGGCATGACCATGTGGGAGTTCGACGTGCTGGCCACGCTGCGCCGCTCGGGCGCGCCCTTCTGCCTCACGCCCACGGCCCTGTTTTCCACGCTCATGGTCACCTCGGGCACCATGACCCACCGCATGAAAAGCCTGGAGACGCGCGGCCTGGTGCAGCGCCTGCCCAACCCGCAGGACGCGCGCAGCATGCTGGTGCAGCTCACGGACCAGGGGCTGGAGCTGATAGACCGCGCTGTGGAAGCGCATCTGGACAACGAGCGCGCCATGCTGGCGCCCATGCCCGTTGCCGAACTGGCCGCGCTGGACCAGCGGCTGTCCCTGCTGCTGCGCGTGCTGGAGGGCGGGCCTGACGAGGGCGCCCGCCCTGCCACCTGAACTGGCGTCTATCCAGGTCGTTGGGACTGGCGACGGCGTGGTGCTCACGCCCTTCGTCATGACCCGGGAACGCTTTTGGCAAAAGATGTGCTTCCCTTGAAGCACATCCCAGGCACCCAGCCGCTTCTCGATACGCCATGGCAGGAATTGCTTACCCGCATGTCTCAAGACCTGCGCAACAGCCCGCATCCTGGACTCGGCTGGGCAATGCCAGAAAATCCTGATCACGCAAGCGCGATCCACAGAAGACCATTGGCTTTCCCACAATCTGCTGCAAAAACCTTGGCGTCGAATTTTGTAGCCAGATGTAATGATTTCGCCAGAGATTTCCACTAAGATGTCCATTCCAACGGTGAAATGGCGATAACAGATTCTCAAACGACTTTGATACTCCCTCAACGCACCACACCATCTTGATAATGGTTTACTAATCTCCCGCCTTGGATACAAAAAGCTGCCACAGGCTGAATGCGCGCGATTTTCAATCGTCCAATGTTCAGGCTTTTTCCGGCTGATCCTTTACCGCACAATTTTCACACGAATGGCATGACGTCAGTTTACTCAGGCGGTAAACAGGCGGTTTAGCCAGTTATTCAATCTTTCAAACGGCACTGTGCAAAGCAGTCTCGCCGAGGCTTCGGCGTGGGATAGCCCTATGGCATCGGCACATAAAAAATGGGAGACATACCATGGATAGATCGGAAATAGCTTTGGCAAATAGCGAATGCCATCTCGATGCTGCGCATCCAACAGCAGATGAAGTCATCGCGTCTGCGCTCACCGCGCGCGAAATCGATGTACTCGAAGCGATGGCCAAAGGCCTCGGCTGCAGGGACATTGCGCACACGCTGGGCATCAGCGAACACACGGTACGCAAGCACCGCAGCAATATGTGCACGCGGTTGGGCCTGCGCAATGCCGTAGAACTCGTCACGCATGCCAGGCGGCAAGGCTGGTTGAGGGCTGCCCGCTCACCGCTCCCTCTGTCTCCCCGCGAGCAGGAGGTGATGGTGCACGTGCTGGCGGGCCAGACCAGCAAGGAGATCGCACGTTCGCTTTACCTCAGCGACTTGACCGTGCGCAAGCATCGCGAAAACATTCTGCGCAAACTGGGCCTGACAAGCACCGCCCAGTTGCAGACATTCGCGCCAACGGCAAATCGCAATGGCGGCAGCATCTGATATCCAGGCCAGCGCGCATCGCCTGTCCGTGCTCACCGAATACGACATTGGAAGTATTCCATCCTCCTGATGCAATTGGGCATGATGAGTCCAACGAATACTTATGACGGCTTCAGCAGGCGCCAGTGCATTCCAGGTTTGCGCGGTTGATATGGAATATCCGCGCGAGCCTTGAAAGGCTGCAAAGGCTCATATCCCTTCACCTCTTCGCCTCTACGGTCAGCGTCCGTCGAGGCATCTTCCCGGCGCCCACGTGTCGGATTCCTGCACGCAACTCAAAGGAGTATCCCGCCATGAACCACTCTTCGCGGTCACCACCTGAGATTTCTCCCGGGCACCCCGTGCCTTAGGCCCAATACCGGGCAATCATTCTCATTGGCAAAGAAAAGCGTTCATGACTTCAAACCTCATGTCGCTCCCTATTCATTCAATTTCAGGAATTGCACGCCATGTCAGATCAAGCCATGTTCAGCCAGTTGTACAACGCCCTTGTCGATAATCTCGGCACCCCGAATTTCCAGTTGCTTGGCACCCCCAAGGACTTCAGCTGGGGCACGGCTCCGACCGGGCAATGGGACGCGGCGGCCTATCAGGTCGTCAGCGGCATGCCGCAGTGGTCCGCGATCGGTCAGTACGGCAGCCTCGATGCAACGCTCTTCGACGCCGTTCGCCAGATCTTCGGTCACGTGACATTCAAGGTCAGCCCCGAGCAGCAGGCCGATCAGACAGCGCTGGCCAACCTGTGCGTCCAGAAAAGCAATGCGATCGTCAAGGCCAACAGCGACATGAACCAGGTCTACCTGAGTTCAAAGCAGAACGGCGGCTTGATATTCGCAGCCCGCTACCCTGACATCAACGCGTGGATCAGCAACGCGCCAGAGGCTACTGCCTACGTTGCCGCCATCCAGGCGGCCACCAACGCCTACAACCAGGCGGTCAAGATGAAGATGGAGCTGGAGCGGGCCAGCATGCCCAGCGATCTGCAGCGCGCCATCGACATGATGCAGACGCCGTCGGGCGACCCCGCCACGAACAACGCACCGGCAGGCTGGACCAAGGTGCCGGATGGCGCGGGCATCCTGCGCTGGCAGCCGGACTTCCACATCGACACGAACGGCGCGGACTGGCGTGCATCGCTCAGCAACGGCAGCGCAGGCGCGTTCTCGATCGCGATGAAATCTTCGCAATCGAGCAGCGACTTCAAGTCCTCGTTTGCCAAGGGCTCGACCAGCGTTGGCAACTTCTTCTGGAGCGTCAACGCATCGGGCGGCTGGAGCAAGTCCGACCTGTTCAACCAAGACTCGAGCTCGGCCGTGAAGATCAGCTGCGAGTCCTCCACGCGCGTGAAGGTGAATCCGGGCGACTGGTACCCGGGCGGCTTCATGAGCGAACTGGCCAAGGCACAGCAGGGGCCGAACGGCCAGGGCTACACCATCGTCGCCCCGTGGGTGGCCAACGGCGGCCCGGGATCGAGCTCCCTGTTCGGCCCGAACGGCATCGTCGCGGCAAGGGTGTCCGAGCTGCTGGTCGTCTACAAGCCTTCGTTCGAGATCACGATGAGCGCCAACACCTATCAGCAGAACAAGCAGGCCTTCGAGGCCAGCGCGGGTGTGCGCATCGGACCCTTCACCTTCGGTGGCACGGGCGGTCACCAGTCCGAGTACACCAAGAGCACCGCACAGGCCAATACCTTCAAGGGCAGCAGCACCTCGGTGAACCCGCAAATCATCGGCGTGATCGTCGACTTCCCGGGCATCCATTGACCTGAAGAACAGCGGGTGGGCGGGACTGGCGGGTCC
>NZ_LFJT01000042.1:0-56311 GCF_001682645.1 Delftia sp. JD2 | reverse complement strand
CGCAGCCGCCCCCCAGGACGTGCGCCTGCGCGCCGCCTGGCTGCGCCCCACGCAAACCGAGGCGCGGCGCCTGCCGCGCGAGGTCAATGCGCTGTACACCTGCGGGCCGGCCGGCGGCGGCGGCGTGCGCACGGCGCTGCGCGCGCGGCTGGGCACGGTGTCCTGCCTGCTGGCGCAGCAGAGCGTCGCCACCGGGTGGAAGTGGGCCGAGGAAGAGACCGAGAAAGAGGCCGGGGAGCACGCCGCATGAACACACTGCCAACCACGATGCCCGTCACCGTGCCGTTGTACCGCCTGGCGCACGGGCGCACGGGGGACAAGGGCAACCGCTCCAACATCAGCCTGATCGCCTGGAATGCCGCCTGCTGGCCCGTGCTGGTGGAGCAGATCACCGAAGAGCGCGTGGCCGCGCACTTCGCCGCCCGGCGCCCTGCGCGCGTGCAGCGCTTCGTGCTGCAGCGCCTGCAGGCCATGAACTGGGTGCTGGACGAGGTGCTGGACGGCGGCGTCAACGACGCGCTCAACCTCGACAGCCACGGCAAGGCGCTGTCGTACTGGCTGCTGCAGATGCAAGTCCACATACCGGCTTCGCTGCTGCCCCACCTGGCGCCGGAGTAGCCGGCAGGACCCGCCCGTCACACATTCATCACAACAAAGGAGACAGACATGAACCTTTCGCAGAACCTTCCCCGCCGCCATGCGCTCGTGCTGGCCGCCTGCGCGCTGGCAGCCGCTGCAGCACCGGCCCTGGCGCAGGACTATCCGTCCAAGCCCATCACCTTCGTCGTGCCGTTTGCGGCCGGCAGCGCCACCGACCAGCTGGCACGGGCGCTGGGCCAGGCCGTGACCACGGCGACCAAGCAGGCCGTAGTGGTCGAGAACAAGGGCGGCGCCAGCGGCATGATCGCGGCCCAGCAGGTGGCGCGCTCGGCGGCCGATGGCTACACGGTGCTGATCACCACCAACACCACGCATGCGGCCAACCAGCATCTGTACAAGAAGCTGCCCTATGACGCGGTCAAGGACTTCGCGCCCGTGGCCGGGCTGGGCAAGGGCGGCCAGGTGCTGGTGGTGCGCGCCGATGCGCCGTACAGGAACGTGGGCGATCTGCTGGCGGCGGCGAAGAAGCAGCCGGGCAAGCTGTCGTTCGGCAGCGGCAGCTCCTCCAGCCGCGTGGCCGGTGAAATGCTCAAGCAGCTGGCCGGCGTGGACCTGATGCACGTGCCCTACAAGAGCAATCCGCTGGCCATCACCGACCTGTTGGGCGGCCAGATCGACCTGATGATCACCGACACCTCCACCGGCGTGCCCCAGGTCAAGTCGGGCAAGCTGCGCGCCCTGGGCTACTCCACCACCAAACGCAGCCCGCAGCTGCCCGAGGTGCCCACGCTGGAGGAAGCCGGCGTCAAGGGCTATGACATGGGCTACTGGTTCGCGGCCTACGCGCCCGCTGGCACGCCCGAGGCCGTGGTGGCCCGGCTCAACCGCCTTCTGTCCGACGCCGTGCACAGCGCGGGCGCCAAGTCCTTCTTCGAGATGTCCGGCTCCGAGGGCTGGACCGCAACGCCCCAGGAGCTGGCCGCCTTCCAGGCGGGCGAGACCCAGAAGTGGGGCCAGGTGATCAAGGCCGCCGGCATCCAGCCCGAGTAGGCCGCTCCCCGCTCTCCCGTTCCCTTTCTTTCCGAACCGTCCTAGGCCGCCGCAATGCACGGCGGCCAGGGCGGAGCCTTGCCTGTGCCATGACCCCAAGGAGACAACATGCACATCAGATCCACCCATCCACTGGCCCTTGCCCTGGCCGCATCCGGCCTGCTGACCGCCTGCGGCGGCAGTGACTCGCCCGCCGGCTCGCAGGCGCCGCGCATGCAGCTGAGCATCAGCGCCACCGAGGACTTTGCCGGCAGCTACGGCAGTGTCGGCGCCTACGAAAAAGTGACCGGCGTGCTGCGCGGCGAGCTGGACCCGGCCGACCCGAAGAACGCCGTGATCCAGGACCTGGCGCTGGCGCCCGTCAATGCGCGCGGCATGGTCGAGTACAGCACCGACTTCGTCATGCTCAAGCCCAAGGACATGTCCAAGGCCAGCGGCGTGCTGCGCTATGACGCGCCCAACCGCGGCAACATCCTGACCATGCCCAACCCCACGGCCGCGCCCGGCGATGCGGTCTACCTGGAGCGCGGCTATGTGCTGCTGTACTCGGCCTGGCAGGGCGATGTGCCCAAGTCCACGCCAGCACGCCTGACGGTCACCGTGCCCGTGGCCCGCAACAAGGACGGCAGCAGCATCACGGGCAGCTATCGCACCGAGCTGGTCCCGGCCGCCGCCGTGCCCTCCATGACCCTGCCCGGCGGCGTGTTCAACGGGACCATGATTCCTTACGAGCCCGCCAGCCTGGACAACACGCAGGCCGGCTACTCGCTCACGCGCCGCATCAACGAAACCGATGCGCGCCAGACCGTGCCTGCGGGCGACTGGAAGTTCGCCAGCTGCGATGCCGCCGCCAATCCCTTCCCCGGCACGCCCGCGGCCACCAGCGTCTGCCTGAAGGGCGGGTTCGATCCGCAGTACCTCTACGAGCTGGTCTACGTGGCCAAGGACCCCAAGGTCATGGGCGTGGGCCTGGCGGCGCTGCGCGATACGGTGAGCTTCTTCCGCGCCAAGGCGGCCGATGCCGACGGCAAGGCCAATCCGCTGGCCGGGCGCATCACGCACACCATCGGCCAGGGCACCTCGCAGTCGGGCAATGCCATGAAGACCTTCCTGCACCTGGGCTTCAACCAGGCGCTCGATGGCGGCAAGGTCTTCGACGGTATGTATGCCCACGTGGCCGCGCGCCAGACCAACATCAACACGCGCTTTGCCGTGCCCGGCGGCGGGGGCGGCCTGCGCACCGACCACACGGCCTTCGGACAGACCGCGCCGCGCGGCCTGGACAAGGACTACAGCGACGAGGTCAGCGGCCGCCAGGGCGGCGTGATGAAGCGCTGCGAAGCCAGCAACACCTGCCCCAAGTTCTTCCTGGGCCTGTCGGGCACGGAGTTCTGGCAGCTGCAGGGCTCGCCCGTGCTGACCGATGCCAACGGCCTGCGCGACATCGCCCAGCCCGCCAATGCGCGCATCTACTACTACGCCAGCACCCAGCACGGCGGCGCAGGCGGCACGGCCAGCATCGGCTATGCGCCCACGCGCAATGTCTATCCGGCCGGCACCGTGGTGCACTTCAACGACACGTTCCGCGCGCTGTTCGTCGCGCTGGAGGACTGGGTGGTGCGCGGCACCGAGCCGCCGGCCAGCCAGGTGCCCAGGCTGGCCGACGGCACCCTGGTGCGGCCCGACAAGCTGGTCTTTCCCGCCATGAAGGGCCTGAGCTGGAGCGTGGGCGGCGTGCAGACCGCCATCCCCGAGTTCCGCTACCTGGCGCGCCACAACGGCTTTGCGCTGCTCGACTTCGGCCCGCAGTACGTGCCGCAGGACGAAAGCGGCATCGCCACGCTGCAGCCGCCGCGCGCCACGGGCAAGGACTACGCCATCCTCGTGCCTCAGGTCGATGCGGCCACCGGCCTCACGCGCGCAGGCATTCGCAGCGTGGAGGCGCGGGCACCGCTGGGCACCAGCATGGAGTTCAACTACGTGGCCACGCCGGGCATCGTGGACCTGTCCAACCTCACGGGCAGCTTCATCCCCTTCCACAAGACGCGCGCGGCGCGGCTGGCGGCCGGTGACGGGCGGCCTTCACTGGAGGAGCTGTATGTTGATCAGGCCGGCTACTTGAGCGCCGTCACGGCCGCGGCCCAGGACCTGGTGCGCCAGCGCCTGCTGCTGCAGCGCGACGCCGACGCGCAGATCACCGCCGCGCGTGCGGCGGCGGTACTGCCTTGAGCCTGCGCTGAACGCAGGCCTCAGACTGCCTGGCCGCGAAAGCGCATGGCCGCCTGGCGCGAGACCTCGGCCAGCAGCTGCTCGCTGCGCTGGCGTTCGCGCAGCCAGCGGGCATCGTTGCTGCCGGCGGCCACGTCGCTGCGCAGCAGGTGCAGGGCGGGCGCAGCGCCATGGCGGGCCGCGTAGTCGGCCACGGCATCCATGGTCTTGAGGATGTGGTCGGCCAGCGGCATGTGCTCGCCCGTGGCCGGGTCCACGTACACGGCTTCCAGGCCGAAGCGGCAGGCCTGGAAGCGGTTGTAGGTGTAGACCAGGTAGTCGTCTTCCACGGGCGTGAAGGGCTGGGTGTCCATGAACCAGGCGGCCAGCGCCTGCACGTAGCCGGACAGGGCGGCTGCGCGCTCGATGGTCAGCGGCGTGTCGAACACGCGGATCTCGATGGTGCCGAACTCCGGCTTGGGCCGGATGTCCCAGTAGAAGTCCTTCATGCTCTTGACCACGCCCGTGCGCGTCATCTTGTCGAAGTACTGCTCGAACTCGCTCCAGTGCAGCACGCAGGGCGCGCGGCCCGACAGCGGAAAGGCGAACACCGAGTTCAGCCGCGCCGAGTCGAAGGCCGTGTCGTGGCCCTGCACGTAGGGGCTGGAGGCCGACAGCGCAATGAAGTGCGGGATGTAGCGCGACATGCGGTGCAGCATGAGCAGGGCCGCGTCGGCGTCGGGGCAGCCGATGTGCACATGCTGGCCGAAGATGGTGAACTGCTTGGACAGGTAGCCGTACAGCTGCGACAGCTCCTGGAAGCGCGGCTTGTCGTAGATGCGCCGCTCATGCCACTGCTGGAAGGGGTGGGTGCCGCCGCCCACCACGGCGATGTTGAGCTTGTCGGCGCTTTTGACCAGGGCATCGCGGATCTGGCTGAGCTGGCCCAGCACCTCCGAGGCCGAATGGCAGACGCTGGTGGAGATCTCGATCATGCTGTTCGTCATCTCGGGCACCACGCTGCCGGGCAGCGGGTTCTTGAGCATGAGGCGCAGCATGTCCTCGGCGTAGGGGGCCAGGTCGTAGTCGTGGGTGTTGACCAGCTGCAGTTCCAGCTCCACGCCCAGGGTCAGCGGTTCGGACGAGTTGAAGGCTTCAAGACTCACGTTCATCTCCTGCGGTATTCGTGCGGCTCAGCGGCTTCCAGGGACGGGAGCTTTCGCCGGAGCGGTAGATGGCCACGGTGGCCAGGGCGGCGCCCAGCACCTCCATCACCAAAATGGTGGGCAGGGCCACGCCTGCGATCTGCGCGCCCAGCTCGGGCGCGGCGGCCACGAACTGCGATGCAATCAGCAGCGCCACCGACGACATGGGCGCCATGGCGCAGCCCACCCAGAAGGCCTGGCGCCAGTTGGCGCCCGTGCCCACATTGCCCACGGCCACGCCCATGGTCTTGGCGACCAGGCGTGCCAGGATCACGGCGCCCACCACGCCGGCCACCGGCGCGCTCCAGTCGGCCTGCGCGGCCACGGTGGAGACCAGCACGAACATCAGCATGGTCAGCAGCGAGGCCGCTGTGCCCAGCTGGCGCGGCCAGGCCCAGGGGCGCGGGTTGAACTGCTTGAGCAGGATGCCGCCCAGCAGCGCCGCCAGCGGCGCCGAGCCGCCCAGGTACGAGGCCACGGGCACGCTTGCCGAGATCAGCGTGAGAAAGAGGATGGAGGTGTTCTCGCTGGCCGGGCTCATGAAGCGCAGCGCCAGGCGCATCAGCACGGCCAGCACCAGGGCCACGGCTACCGAGACGCCCAGCACCACCAGCACCGGCATGATCGAGGCCACGAAGCCCGCCTTGGGCTGCGTCAGCATGCCCGCCTTGGCGCTGCCCAGGGCCAGCGCATACAGCGTGGACAGGGTGGCCAGCACCAGGCCGCGATCGGTCACGGCGCCTGCGGCACGCATGTCGGCCACCACGCGCGTCAGCACCAGGGGCGAGGCCGCCATGGCCACCAGGGCCAGCGGCCCGGCCACTTCGGGGGCCACGCCCAGCCAGCCCAGCACCAGGGAGACCAGCACATAGGTCAACGCGGATTCGGCCACGCTTTGCACCAGCACCATGGGGTTGTGGCGGAACCAGCGCAGCGTGATGCGCCCGCCGCATTCGAACAGCACGATGGCCACGCCCAGCTCCAGCAGGAACAATCCCGTGCCCTGCAGCGGCCAGGCGGTATTGGCGCCAAAGCCGATCAGCCCGGCAATGCCGCCTACCAGCGAATAGCCGACCACCTTGGGCAGGGCCGCATGGCGCTGGCAGGCGTAACCCACCATGGTGGCCACGGCCAGCAGCAGGGACCATTGCACCGTGGCCAACCCGGCCGATGGCCGCAGCCACGGTTCCCAGAAGCTCAGCATGTCATTCATAAGCGAGGTCCTTTGCGCGAGCCAGTGGCCCGCAAGCGAAGCTCCGCAAGGCCTTCCCTGCGGCGCGGGCAAGCCCGCGTCCCGTGCGCTTGGCACGGGGACACTTCGTTGGCGATCCACTGGCGTGACTGCCGGGCTGCAAGGCCGGGCGGGCACGCCAGCACGTGGGTTCCGCGTGGTTCCCGAGGTCCCGCAGGCTCAGGGGCGGAAGAAACTCAGCGGCGCTGTGCGCAGACGGCGGCGGATGGCCGAATAGATGCGCGAGCGGTCGACTCCGCTGACATTGTGTGCCCTCATCGCAACGCGGAATGCCAGATAAAAGCTGACAGTGACATTCAACGCGCCATTGACCGGCAGTAGGGCAACCGCCCACCAGAACATGTCGGAGTGCAGCACCTGCCAGCCCAGGGCCGCCATGGCGGCACCGATCTGGCCTGCCGACAGCGTGACGTGGCGTACCTCCAGCCCCAGGCCGAAGAAGGCAGCGAACGCGGGCACCAGGCCCAGCATCATGCCCAGCGAGACGTTGGCGGCAAAGCCCGAAATGTTCTTGCGCCAGAAATGCGCCCAGCGGTCGGCGCGCTTGGCACCCAGCCAGCGCGTGATGCCGGGGTTGTAGCGGATCACCGAGTCCAGCCGGCGCAGCACGAACCAGTTCTCGGCCCAGCCCGCGATCAGGCTGCTGGCGAACAGCAGCACGCCCGTGAAGGCCGCGAACAGCGGCGACATGCCCAGCAGGCTCAGCGAGTCGAGCACGGCGATCGCATGCGGCCCGTCGATGGGCGTGTGGCCGAACAGCTGGGCATAGCCCAGCGACAGCAGCAGCACCATGGGCAGCACCACCAGCACGTTGCCCAGCACGGCCGCCACCTGCGAGCGCACCAGGTGGGCGACCTCGTCCACGAACTCCTCGATGGCCTCGCTGGCGCGCAGGTCCTTGAGCTTGGCGGCCATGGCCGGTGCCGTCATGGCCGGCTGCTTGGTCGCCACCGTGAAGTGCAGCAGCTGGATCAGCACAAAGCTGATGGAGTAGTTGATGCCCGCCGCCAGCCCGCCCCAGAACGCCGACAGCCCCAGCGCGTAGAGCGCGAACTTCAGCAGCGTGGTGAAGGCCATCACAAAGCCGCCGCCAGCGGCCTTGGTCGCCATGGACAGGTATTCGCGGCCGGTGCGCGTGATGTAGTGCTCGCCCGTCTCGGCGCTGCGCTCGGCCACCTTGGCCGCCAGCAGCGAGGTGTTGGTGGACAGCAGCGCGCGCAAGCTGCGCCGCTCGATGCCCACGGACACCAGGTTGGCCAGCAGGTCGGCCGTCTCGGTGGCGCGGTTGTCGGCCACCAGGCAGTCCAGCAGCCGCCTGACGCGCAGGATGCGCGCGCGCAGCTGGCGCAGGCGGAACACCAGGCCCACCGAAATCCCTTCGGACTCGAAATGTGTGTAGACCGATGTCACGGCCGCGCGGCAGGCATCCAGGCGCTCGCGCAGCCGGGCCTCGGCCGCATCGCGCCGGTCATTGGTGCGCAGCGCGTGCATCACCTCCACGCGCAGGCTCTCTGCGTCGTGGATCAGGGCGTGGAAGGGCTGGTCGTCGCGCGCCTGCTCGTCCATGCGCAGGCGCAGTTCGGGCGAAAAGCCCGTGGACAGGATCTGCCCCGTGCAATAGGTGATGGAGCCCAGCAGGCTGTTCTGCCAGAAGCTGCTGCCCTGGCCCTCGCTGCCATCGGTCAGCAGCAGTGCGATGCGTTCGAGCAGCGGCGCCTCCAGCGCGTGCAGCCAGCGCGCGTCGAATTCGTCGGGCATGGCCAGCATGAACAGCTCGGAGGCATCCACCGTCTCGGGCGTGCTGGGCAGCAGCTTGTAGCGTGCGCGCTCGGACAGCTCGCTGAACATGTTGGTGCGCGGCGCAAAGCCGAAATCGGCCAGCAGCGCCGTGATGTCCACGGTGTCGATGAAGCGCAGCCACCAGGCATGCAGGCGCTGGCGCACGGCCGGGTCGGCCTCCACGGCCTCCACCAGCAACTGCACACGCTGCACGGCGCCGTCCACCGACGGCTTGGGCGCGCGCACCCACTCCAGCAGGTGGATCAGCCAGATATGGCGGTGCGCGAGGTCGGCCTCGGGGTCGAGTGCGGCCAGAAGGCCGGGCAGGTCTTGGGTGATTCGCTTCATGTAGGGGTCTTGCGGCAGGGCGGAAGACTAGCGCCTCCCCCGAGGAACGCGCTCAGTGCAGCACGCGGTTGTCAGGGTCCGGAAAGCTGTCGCCGCCAGCGCCCGACTGCAGATGAAAGCGCGGGATGGGGCACTCGAAGACTTCGCCCTCGTGGCTGATGCACAGATAGCTGCCCTGCATGCTGCCGTTGGGCGTGCGCAGCTGGCAGCCGCTGGTGTACTCGAAGGTCTCGCCGGGCTGCAGCAGCGGCTGGCGGCCGATCACCCCCAGGCCCTTGACCTCTTCCACATGGCCCAGTTCGTTGGTGATGATCCAGTGGCGCGCGATCAACTGGCCCGGCACCTGGCCGGTATTGGTCACGGTGATCGTGTAGGAGAAGGCGTATACGCCCGCCGCTGGAGCGGATTGCTCTGGCAAAAAGGCGGGGCGGACCTGGACCTGGAACTCGTTCATGGGCATGGCGGCAATGGTAACTGCCCGCAATGTACCGGCTTGCGAACGTCCCCACGCGCCGCCGCCCATGGCTTTGTGCCGTCGCTGGTGCCGGCATGGGCTAGCTGCGACAATCGCAGGCCATGAGCCCCACCTACCGCATCGCCCCCTCCATCCTGTCTGCCGACTTCGCCCGTCTGGGTGACGAGGTCAAGAATGTGATCGCCTCCGGCGCCGACTGGATCCACTTCGACGTGATGGACAACCACTACGTGCCCAACCTCACGTTCGGTCCCATGATCTGCGAGGCCCTGAAGCCCCATGCGAAGACGCCCGACGGCCAGCCCGTGCCCATCGACGTGCACCTGATGGTCTCGCCCGTGGACGAACTGGCCACGGCCTTCGCCAAGGCCGGCGCCGACTACATCAGCTTCCACCCCGATGCCACGGCCCACGTGCACCGCAGCATCCAGAACATCCGCGCCCAGGGCGCCAAGCCCGGCCTGGTGTTCAACCCCGCCGCTCCGCTGGACGTGCTGGACTGGGTCATCGACGACATCGACCTCATCTTGCTGATGAGCGTGAACCCCGGCTTCGGCGGCCAGAGCTTCATCGACAGCACGCTGCGCAAGATCGAGGCCGCGCGCAAGCGCATCGAGGCCAGCGGCCGCGACATCCGCCTGGAAGTGGACGGCGGCATCAAGGAAACCAACATCCGCCGCGTGGCCGATGCCGGTGCCGACACCTTCGTGGCGGGCAGCGCCATCTTCGGCAAGCCTGACTACAAGGCCGTGATCGACGCCATGCGCGGCGCCCTGGCCGCCTGAGCTTCGGCCTGCCTCCAGCAACGAAAAGGGCCCGCGAATTGCGGGCCCTTTTTGTTGCCAACGGCGCTTTCAGCCGCCCAGCTCATGCTCTCCGGGCATGACGAAGATGCTCTTGCCCTGCGTGTCGAAACCGGGCGGCGCAAAGCGCGCCACCGGGACATGGTTGTGCTGGATGGAGCTGACCTTCCACGCGAACGTGCGGCCCTGGCTGGTGAAGTTCACGGTTTCGCCGCAGGCGATATTGATGGGCGCTTTCTGCGATAGATCGACAGTACGGTAGACGCCCGCAGGCGCGGGCGATCCGTAATAGGATTTGCCGTTTGCAAAGCGTTCTGCATGGGCCGGCAATGCAGCCATGACGATTGCTGCGGTGCCCAATATGAATATGGATTTCATTGAATATGCCTCCGAAATAGGGCGGATACATGGGCGGATTCATGAAATCCGCCATGAACTGTATTCAGTCCATGGCGGAGACTGTAGAGTCATCGGCTTCTATATATCCGGGCAGCCGGATGACATTTCAGCCATATTGCCGCAAATGCGTGGAAATCTTCAGAAACTGTGGCGCATGCCGAGTTCAGCGCCTGTGGAACTGCCGCCCGCAGCCAGTCCGGTGGTGCCGCCATTGAGGCTGAAATTGGCCCCGCCCTTGTTGGTCACGCGTGCAAGGGTTCCATACAGCGCCGTGCGCCGCGACAGGTTGTGCACATAGCCGATCGCATACCTGTTGGCATCGCTGCCATTGAAGGCCACCGGGCCACGGCGCGAATCGGTGCGCACATAGGAGGCGCGGATGTAGTTCGCCCCCACGGGCACGGTAAGGCCGACCTGCCATCGGTCCTCGGAGCCCGCGATGCGGGTTCCATAGGTGCCATAGGGCAGGTCCTCGCGCTGGAAATACCCCATCAGCTTGGCAAAGCCGAAATCGTAGGAGGCGCCTGCGCCATATTGCTTGAGCTTGGTGCCCGCAGCGTTCACATCGGTCGAGCCATAGGTGAGCGCCAGGTTCAGAGGGCCGTTGTCGTAGGTCAGGCGGCTGCCGAAATGGCGGCCGGCGCTGCTCACGGGGTCTTCGTCCAGGGCATACATCACTTCTGCCTGGAAACCGCTCCATTTGGGAGTGAAGTACTGGATGGCGTTGTCGCTGCGGTAGTAGTTCGAGAAGGTGCCGGGCAGGCGGCTGATGATGTTGGAGTTTGCCAGGCCGATCACGTTGAACGGGTCGAACTTGGTGGGATTTTGCGCGGCCGGCGTGAAATCGCGGCCCAGGCGCAGCTCGCCGAAGCCGCCCGCCAAGCTCACCGTGGAGCGGCGCTGGAAGAACTTGCCATTGGCGTTTGTCGTGCCGGTGTCGGCATAGAGGTCGGACTCCAACCAGAACTCGGCTCTCAATCCGCCGCCCAGATCCTCGGTGCCGCGAAAGCCAAACCGGCCCGATGACAGCCCGCTGTTGTTCATGGTCATGTTGCTGGGCAGATCGCTGTTCTTCACGTAGCGCCCATTGACGTCAACGATGCCGAACAGGGTGATGGATGACTGCGCGCTGGCCGCCAGCGAAATGACGGGCAGTGCGGCCGCCAATATACGATTGAATTTCATGCCTGGTCCTTGTATTGAATGTGGATTCCATGCGCATCCATTTCAAAACGGATGCTGTTGTAAATACTAGAATTCACAGGCCGGCGCCAGGAGTCTTGAAAAGGAATCGACGGGGGGTGGCAAGCCAATCACAGGTTTTTAGGGCTCAACATGTTCCGTCCGGCCAACACCAATGGATTGCAATTCCATTCATGGCAGTTATCTTTCTTCAATATGTCTTGAATGTCACTTTTCTGTTGGGTAGATGGATTCTGGAGATTGATAGCATCCCGGGGGTTGAATCCGGTAAAGAAGAAAAAATCAATTCGTATCGGGTTGTTGATACGGCTGAGAGCGGGTATCGCAAGATAGGAGGGGACAGAAAAATGCGGCGCGAGGATGTCAAGCTGAGGATGCTGGCCAGGCGAGGGGACACGGGCGCCAGGCTTCAGCTCGGGGAGGCGTATCTGACCGGGGGGCCCGGCGTTTCCAGGAGCATCCCGGTGGGGTTGGAGTATCTGCAGGCCGCACTGCCTCAGGCCAGGCGCCAGGCCTCGGTCTGCATAGCCTTGCATCTGCCGCTCAGGGAGTTGCTGGAGCACGGGCTGCTGGAGACCCTGAGGATCGCGGCGGAGTATGAGGATGTCGGGCGCCAGAAGCTTGCCGCATGGCATCTCATCCGGGGGGAGCTCGATCTGGCGCTGGAGTGCCTTGGCAAGTGCGGCGCCGCCCTGCCAAGCCATCTGGCAAGCAGCGTGTCTGCGCACACATCCGGCGAGCTGCTGCAGGCGTTGCAGATCCTGCGCGCCATACAGCCGCTGGACATTGCCGAAGTCATGGCCTGCGAGGCCCGGCAGGCCATGGCCATGGGCCAGTCGCACCGCGCCGTGCGGATGTTGGAGCTCCTGCGCGACCTGCCTCATGCCGCTCATGGCCCGGTCATGCAGCAGCTGATTGCCGACCTGGTCCACCAGGCGGAGGTGGCGGGCCATGGCCTGGGACGGCTGACCGTGGGCTGGATCGAAGCCAGCCTGGACCGATGCGCCGCCAATGGCGACGTGCGCGCCTGCCACGTGCTTGGACGGGCGCTTTCGGGGCTGCCCTGTGCACACCTGGCTCCCGAAAACCTCGTGAATGCGCAGAACCTGCGCAAGGCCGCAGCCCTGCTGCTGCGCGCTGCCGATGGCGGCATCGTCACCGCCTGGCTGCACCTGTTCCGCATCTGCTCCGACTACCGCAGCTCGGTGGCCAATCCCACCCTGGCACGCTTTTGCCTGGAGAAGGCGGCACGTCACGGACTGCCCGAGGCCGAGCGCCGTCTGGGTGCACTGGTGCTGCGTGATGCCACGCACATCGAACCCATGGAACAGGGCGTGGCCCTGCTCCATGCTGCAGCGGCCAAGGGGGACGTGCTGGCCGGGCTGCTGCTGCGTTCCTTGCTGCTGCCCGTGGGCGGTGACAACGAGGAGGAGGCCCTCGCAGCCATCGAGGCCGTACAGCCAGATGCCCCGCTGCTGGCCATGCGCCTGCGCTTGGCGCGCGTGTTCGGGCTCACCAAGCTGGAGGCGCTGTCGGTCAATCCCTCGACCGCCATGCGTCCCTGGGGTTTGGTGGTGGGCCACAACCCCCTGGTGGCGAAGGCCCGGCTGTGCGAGCCCCGTGCCGTGCCCGCGACCACGCCCGATGCCCAGCGCTGCCTGGAGCAGGCCGCGTCCATGTTCTCGGCACAGCAGGGGGAATCCCTGGCGCCGGAAGGCTCGCTGAGGGCCCGATCCCTGCAGATGCGGCGGCTGTTTCACCGCCTGCAGATCAGTGAAACGGTCTTCTTCGCTTCTGCCTCCTCACAGCAGCGCGATGCCATTCGCATTGGCACGAAATGGGCCAGGCGGCAGCAGCAGATCCTCCGCCAGGTGCTGGCCTGAGCCTCGCCTGTGCCCGCGTGCGAAGGAAAAGACATGAAGATCCTGATCGTGGATGCCCACCCGCCGTCGGCGCAGTACCTGTGCCAGGGCCTGTGCCAGGACGGATTCAACGTCGATGTCGTGCATGACGGTCTGCAGGGCCGCAACCTGGCACTGAGCCGCGCCTACAGCCTGCTCGTGCTGGATCTGGACCTGCCTGGCCAGAGCGGGCGTGCGGTCCTGCAGACCCTGCTCCAGGCGGGCGACACGCCCACCATCGTGGTCACCGCAAACGACAGTCTGGAGGACCAGGTGTTCTGCCTGCAGAACGGCGCCGATGACTACCTGGTCAAACCCGTCAGGTTGCCGGTGTTCCTGGCCCGCGCACGGCTGCGGATGCGAGGCGCTGCCGGCCAGGAGGGCCTGCGCCTGACATTGGCGGACCTGGTGCTGGACCTGTCGAAAAAGCGGGTCGAGCGTGCCGGCCGGCGACTGGACCTCACTCGCCAGGAATTCGCCGTGCTGTGGCTGCTGCTGCAGCGCCAGGGCGATGTGGTCACGCGCGCCGAACTGGTGCAGCAGGTCTGGAGCCTGCCCGTCGATGCGCTGAACAACGTGGTGGATGTGGCGGTGTGCAGGCTGCGCAGCAAGCTCGATGATCCCTATGCGGTCAAGCTGCTGCACACGGTGCGCGGCATGGGCTACCTGCTGGCGTTGCGCGACGGGGATCCGGCCAAGCAGCCCTGATCTGTCCTGCTCTGCTCTGGTACGCCCTGTTGCGCCCGCCGCCACAACGCCGGGCGTTCAGCCCAGCCATTGGCGGATGCGTCCCGCCAGCGCCTGGGCGCTGATGCCGTAGCGCTCATGCAGCGTGGGCAGGGCGCCCGCATCGAGGAAGGCGTCCGGCAGGCCCGCCAGCCGAAAGCGCGCGGGCCGCACATCGCGCTCCAGCAGGGCGCCGGCCACGGCCTCGCCCAGGCCGCCCACCACCGAATGGTTCTCCGCCACCACCACCAGGCGCGGCCCGCTGGCCACGGCCTGCACGATGGCCTGCACATCCAGCGGCTTGATGGTGGCGCAATGCAGCACGGCGGTGCCCACGTTGTCGGCGGCCAGCAACTGTGCGGCCTCCAGCGCGCGCATGGTCATGAAGCCGCTGGAGATGATGAGCACCTCGCGGCCCTCGCGCAGCATCTTCGCCTTGCCCAGCTCGAAACGGTAGTCGTACTCGTCCAGCACCAGCGGCACGTTGCCGCGCAGCAGCCGCATGTAGACGGGGCCGCGGTGCGCCGCGATCTGGGGCACGGCCTGGGTGATGTCCAGTGCATCGCAGGGATCGACGATGGTCAGCCCCGGCACGGCCCGCATCATGGCCAGATCGTCCGTGGCCTGGTGGCTGGGGCCGTAGCCCGTGGTCAGGCCGGGCAGGGCGCAGCAGATCTTGACGTCCAGGTTCTCCTCGGCAATCACCTGGTGGATGAAGTCATAGGCCCGGCGCGTGCCGAACACCGCATAGGTGGTGGCAAAGGGCGTCAGCCCCTCCTTGGCCATGCCGCCGGCGGCGGCCATGAGCAACTGCTCGGCCATGCCCATCTGGAAGAAGCGCTCGGGGTGGGCCTGGGCGAACAGGTGCAGGTCGGTGTACTTGGCCAGGTCGGCCGTCATGCCCACCACATCGGGCCGGCTGGCGGCCAGCTCCACCAGGGCCTTGCCGAAGGGCGCGGCCTGCACGCGCTGGCCCTCGGCGGCGATGGAGGCAATCATGGCCGAGGTGGTCGGCCGGGGCTTGGGGGTGGCAAGAGGCATGTTCATGGCAGGGCGGGCTCCAGGGGTTGCGATGCGTCCAGGATGGCGATGGCCTGCTGCCACTCGGGCGGATCGACGCGGATGAAATGGTTCTTCTCGCGCTGCTCCAGGAAGTGCACGCCCTTGCCCATCAGCGTGTCGCAGAGGATGACGCGGGGCCGGTCCTCGGCCAGCGCCCGTGCCGCGTCGAAGGCCTGCACCACCTGGGCCAGGTCGTTGCCGTCCACGCGCTGCACATGCCAGCCGAAGGCGGCCCATTTGTCGGCCAGCGGCTCGAAGCCCAGCATGCGTGTGGACGGGCCGTCGGCCTGCTGGTTGTTCACGTCCACCAGGCAGATCAGCCGGCCCAGCCCGTGGTGGGCGGCGGACAGCGCGGCCTCCCAGGTCGAGCCCTCGTCCAGCTCGCCGTCGGACATGGAGTTGTAGACAAAGGCATCGCTGCCCTTGTGGCGCAGCGCCAGCGCCATGCCCACGGCGATCGGCAGGCCCTGGCCCAGCGAGCCGCCCGAAATCTCCATGCCCGGCGTATAGCTGGCCATGCCCGACATGGGCAGGCGGCTGTCATCGCTGCCATAGGTCTGGAGCTCCTCGTCGGACAGGATGCCCGCCTCGGCCAGGGCCGCGTAGAAGGCGATGGCGTAGTGGCCGTGCGAGAGCAGGAAGCGGTCGCGGCCCTCCCACCCGGGCTCATCGGGCCGCAGCCGCAGCGCGTCGCCATAGGCCACGGCCAGCACATCGGCCCAGCCCAGGGCCTGGCCTATGTAGCCCTGGCCCTGCACCTCGCCCATTTGCAGGGCGCGGCGGCGTATGCGCCAGGCACAGGCCGCGAGCCGGTCCAGGCGCTGTTGCAGTGGTTCTTGGTTCATGCATCGTCTCCTCGGGATGGAAGGGCGCGCGGCTCAGCGCAGGATGCTGGCCGGCACATAGGACACCAGCGCCAGCACGGCCAGCGCCACCAGATAGAAGGGAATCAGCTCGCGCACGGTCTGGCCCACCTTGACCCGGGCCAGCGAGCTCGTGATGAACAGCGTCGTGCCCACGGGCGGCGTGTACAGCCCCAGGGCCAGGTTCACGACCATCATGATTCCCAGCTGGGTCATGTCCATGCCGATGCTCTGGGCCAGCGGCACGAACACCGGCGTGAGCAGCAGCACGGCGGCCGGCAGGTCGATGAACATGCCGATGAAGAGCATCAGCAGGTTCATCAGCACGATCACCAGCCAGGCCGAATGCACATGCGACTGCACCCACTGCACGATGCCGTCGGGCATGCGGTCGAAGGTCAGCAGCCAGCCGATGGCCGACGAGGCCATGATCACCAGCAGCACCACGCCCGTGGCCAGGCCCGCATGCACCACCGCATCGTTGAGCCGGCGCCAGCCCAGGTCGCGGTAGATGGCGGCCGACACCAGGCCCGCATACAGCGTGGACAGCACGGCCACCTCGGTGGGCGTGGCGATGCCGAAGCGCAGGAACACGATGATCAGCACCGGCAGCAGCAGGGCCGGGCTGGCGTACAGCAGGTGGCGCCGGAAGGCGGGCCAGGCAAAGGGCGTGGTGTCGCGCGGGAAGCCGCGCCTGCGGCCCACCCACCAGCACACGCCCATGAAGCCCGCGCACATCAGCAGCCCCGGCACGATGCCCGCCACGAACAGCGCCGCAATCGATGCATTGGCGCTGAGCGCGAACAGGATCATGGGAATCGACGGCGGGATCAGGATGTCGATGGTGGCCGCCGCCGCCAGCGTGGCCGCCGAGAACGCGGGCGGGTAGCCCAGCCGCCTGTGCCACGGGATCATCAGCGAGCCGATGGCCGAGGCATCGGCCACGGCCGAGCCCGACACCCCGCCGAACAGCGTGGACGACATCACCCCCACCTGGGCCGGCCCGCCGTGAAAGCGCCCTATCAGCGCCGACAGCACGCCCACCAGGGCCTCGCCCAGGCGCCCGCCCATCATCAGCGAGCCGGTGAGCATGAAGAACGGAATGGCGATCAGCGGAAAGCTCTGCACCTGGGCCACCATCTGCTGCACCAGCAGGTCCAGCGGCACGCGGTCCGAGGTGGCCGCCGCCGCCATGGCGCCCATGAGCAGCGCGTGGGCAATGGGCATGGCGATCACGGCGCCCGCCATGAAGACGAAAAGCATGATGAAGGACATGGACATGCCCCCTTCACCAGTGCACGGCGGCCACGGGCCGCGCGGGTTCGGCATCGGCACTTGGGGCATCGGCCGCATCTGCAGCCCTTGCGGATGCCCGGCCCCCACCCGCCACGCAGGCGCGCCAGGCCGACTGCAGGGCCAGCAAGGACAGCAGCACCATGCCCACCATCACGCAGCCATAGGTCAGCGAGCCGGGAATGCCCAGGATCTGGCTGCGCTCGTCATGCACGATCTCCAGCATGTTCAGCGTGGACCAGGCCAGCGTGGCGTACAGGGCGGCCACGGCCAGCCAGCCCAGCACGGCCGTGGCGCGCTGCACGCGGGCAGGCAGCGCCTCGACCAGAAAGCTCGTGGTGATGTGGGCACCATGGGCGGCGGCCAGCACCACGCCCGACATCACCAGCCAGGGAAACAGCAGCTCGGGCACTTCGTTGGCCCATTGCAGGCTGGCGCCGCTGGCATAGCGCAGGGCGGTGTTGCACACCAGGATCACGAAGATCACCAGGGTGCTGGTCCACAGCACGGCGCGGCACAGGCCCGTGACCAGGCGTTCGATGAGGTTCATGGATGCCTCCCTGCACTTCACTGCGCGCCTGCGGCCTTGACGACCTTGGCGATATAGGGGCCCGCAGGGCTGGCCAGCCACTTGTCCTGCACCTTGGCCGTGGCCTGGGCGAAGGCCCGCGCGTCGATGGTGCTGACCTCCACGCCCTTGGCGCGGATGTCGTCCAGCAGCTTGTCGTCGGCCTCGCGCGCCAGCTGGCGCTGGTAGGCCGTGGCCTCCTGCGCGGCCTCGGTCAGCAGCGTGCGGTCGGCGGCCGGCAGCCGGTCCCAGCTGCGCTTGCCCATGAGCAGCGGCGTCATCTGGAACATGTGGCCCGTCAGCGTCAGGTGCTTTTGCACCTCGTACAGCTTGCTGGCGTGGAAGTTGGCCAGCGGGTTCTCCTGGCCATCGACCACGCCCTGCTGCAGGGCCACGTACAGCTCGGCGAACTTGATCTGCTGGGCCTCGGCCCCCAGGGCCTGGATGATGTCCACCAGCACCGCGTCGGGCGGCGTGCGCATCTTCAGGCCCTTGAGATCGTCCACGCTGCGCAGGGGCCGCTTGCTGTTGGTCATGTGGCGTATGCCGTTGTCCCAGTAGCCCAGCACCACCATGCCCTTGGCGGCCGATTTGTCGGCCAGCTCCCGGCCCAGCGGCCCGTCCAGCACCTGGAAGGCACGGGCCGGCGTGGCGAAGAGAAACGGCATGCCATAGGCCGCGTACTCCGGCACGGCCGCTGCCACCGCGCCCTGGGAATTGGCCGACAGGTCCAGCGCGCCCGTGCGCAGGGCCGTCACCATGGCCGCGTCGTCGCCCAGTTGGGCCGAGGGGGCGACCTGCACCTCGATACGGCCCGCGCTGCGCGCCTTCACCAGTTCGGCGAACTTCAGCGAGGCCAGGTGGCGCGGATTGTCGGGCGCCGCGCCGTGGCCCAGCGTGAGCTTCACGGCCTGGGCGCCGGCCAGTGCCGGCAGCAGCAGGGCGCAGGCTGCCAAGGCCCTTGCGGCCAGGGCAGCGCGTTGGAAATGCTTGTTCTGCATGGTCTTGTCTCCTTTGCTTTTTGGGGGGCCATGCGCGCCATGGCCAGGCCGGTGGGGTGCGGGTGATGCAGTCAGTGGATGAGCATCCCGCCGTTCACATCGAGCGTGATGCCCGTGCAATAGCCAGCCAGGTCGCTGGCCAGGAACACGCAGGCGCCGGCCACATCGTCGGCGCGGCCCAGGCGTGCCAGCGGAATCGTGGCGGAGATCTCGCGCTTGCGCTCGGGGCCGAGCTTGCCCTGGGTGATGTCCGTCTCGATCAGGCCCGGCGTGACGCAGTTGATGCGTATGCCATCGCCGCCGAACTCGCGCGCCATGGCGCGGGCCAGGCCCAGCACGCCGGCCTTGGCGGCCGAGTAGTGCGGCCCGCCGAAGATGCCGCCGCCGCGCTGCGCCGAGACGGAAGAAATGCAGACGATGGCGCCCGCTTGCTGCCTGCGCATGGCCGGCAGCACGGCCTGGGACATGTACAGCGTGCCGCGCAGGCTGACGTCGAGCACGCGGTCGTAGTCGGCCCCGCCGATCTCCAGCGTGCCCACGGCCTGCGTGATGCCCGCGTTGTTGACCAGCGCGTCGATGCGCCCGAAGGCGCGCAGCACGGCGGCGGCCGCCGCCTCGCACGAGGGCTTGTCCGTCACGTCGGCCACCAGCCCCAGGTGCCCGTCGCCCAGCCGCGCGGCCGCGCCGGCCGGATCGGCCCGCTCCAGGTCGAGGATGGCCACGCGGGCCCCCTGGGCGGCCATCTGGCGCGCCGTGGCAAAACCGAGTCCGTTGATCCCTGCGCCGCCGGTGATGATGGCGACCCTGTCCTTGAGCAGCATGTGCCTGTATCCGCTGTAGTGGTGGTGGATGCAGCCATCTTGGGCTGTCACGAGCATGAAGACAAACGATGTTTCATCAGCCTAAGATGACGGTTCTTCAGCTCACGTACGGGGTCTCCCGGGGTCTTCCGGGTGTCCCCCGGTGTCTGCCCGTGAGCTGCCCGCATCTTCGAGGAACTTGCCATGGCGTCCATTCCCAGCAGTGCCCACCTGCAGGCCTTCGAGGCCGTGGCGCGCCGGCGCAGCTTCGCGCTGGCGGCCTCCGAGCTGCACCTGACGGCCTCGGCCGTCAGCCACCAGGTGGCCAAGCTGGAAGCGCAGCTGGGCGTGCGCCTGTTCGAGCGCAGCGCGCATGGCGTGCGCCTGAGCCGCCCGGGGCAGGCCTACCTGGAGCGGGTGGGCGGCGCGCTGGCGGCCATCGTCTCGGCCACCGAGGACCTGCGCCACAGCATGAGCAACAGCCTCTACGTGCACTGCGCGCCCAGCATCGCCAGCCTCTGGCTCATGCCACGGCTGCGGGACTTTGCGCGGGCCTGCCCGCACATTGCGCTGAACCTGTCGGCTGCGCATTCGCACAGCGACTTCGCGCTGGGCCAGGCCGATATCGATATCCGCTACGGCATTGCGCAGTGGCCGGAGCTGGAGGTGGAGCCCCTGTTCGAGGAGCACATCCTGCCGCTGGCCAGCCCCGCCTTCGTGGCCGAGCATGAACTGCAGCGCGTGCAGCAGTTGCTGCATGTGCCGCTGATCCAGAGCAACGTCAGCATCGTCCAGTGGGCGGACTGGTTCCAGTCGTTCTCGCAGCTGCGCGCGCCAGAGCGCTTTGCCGTGCGTTTCGACCGCGCCCAGATGTCGCTGGACGCGGCCACGCAGGGCCTGGGCGTGGCGCTGGAAAGCGCCATGAATGCGGGCGGCCACATTGCCGACGGCCGGCTGGTGGCCCCCTTCGGCGTGGACCGGGCCCTGCGCGTCAAGGCCCACTTTGCCGTCTACCCCGCGCGCAACGCCCGGCGGCCCGCCGTGGCGGCCTTCCTGGCCTGGCTGCATGCCGAGGCTGCCCGCACCGAGCAGCAGCCCTGCCGCCAAAGCCCGGACTGAGTTGGCCGCCAGCCCCGAAAAATGGCAGAGCGGATATTCCTGCATCCATTGCGAAAAACCTGCGATGCAATTTCTCTATGAATGAGCCAGTGTGCGGCAAATGGTTTTATTGCCCCTGTTTTCGGTGAATGACGACGTGATTGCCAGCAGGGATTGGCAATAATTCGGGACAGCCATACACACAGGGAGTGCCACGCTGAAATGGCCAAATCAGCAAGACGCCGATTTATCGGACTGATCACGGTGAGCTACGGATTGTTCGCATTCGGCTGGATCCTTCTGTCCGACAAGCTGTTGTTCGCATTGGCAGGGAGTGCGGATATCGGCTGGCTTTCCGTCGTCAAAGGGCTGTTCTTTGTGCTGGCCACGGACTTCCTGCTGTTCTTCGCGCTGTGCTCGGTGCCGGCCGCGCACAGCGGCGGCGCCTCCGCCATCACCCAGGAAATGGGGCCGCGCCGTTTTCCGGTCTGGGCCTCCTATCTGTTTGCCCTGGCCATGAGCCTGGCCGTGCTGGCCGCCAGCAGCACGCTGGCCAGCCATTTCGGTGAACGCTCGCTGCTGCTGCTGTTCATGCTGCCGGTGCTGGTCAGTGCGCTGATCGGCGGCCTGGGGCCGGGCCTGCTGGCCACGGCCTTTGCCGCCTACAGCCTGGACCAGACCGACGGCGTCGCCGTGCGCGACTGGGCGCAGTGGGGCGTGGTGGCCGTCAACGGCCTGGCCGTGAGCGTGCTGGCCGAGACGCTGCAGCGCTCGCTGCGCAAGGCCAACATGCAGCGGCAACTGCTCGACTCGGTGATCTCGGGCACCTCGGACGCGGTGTTCGTGAAGGACCTGCGCGGGCGCTACCTGCTGGTCAACCGGGCCGCCGCCAGCCTGGTGGGCCGCCAGGCCGAGGACATCGTGGGCAAGGATGACTTCGCGCTCTTTCCCTTCGGCATCGCCAGCGCCATCCGCAGGAAGGACCAGGCTGTGCTGCGCCAGGAGGTGGCCACGCATGAGGAGCAACTGACGGTGGAGCCGGGCAGGACGCTGGACCTCCTGGTCACCAAGGGCCCGGTGCGCAACACCGCAGGCCACATCGCGGGCCTGTTCGGCATCTCCCGGGACATCACCGAGCGCAAGCGCTTCGAGCGCGAACTGGCCCAGGCCGCCGTGGTGTTCGACAGCAGCCACCAGGGCATCATGGTGGTCGATCCGGGGCGGCGCATCACGCGCGTCAATCCGGCCTTCACCCGCATCACCGGCTATGCGCCCGAGGACGTGATCGGCAAGACGCCGCGCGTGCTGTCCTCGGGCCTGCACGGACCGGAGTTCTACCGGCAGATCTGGGCCTGCATCGAGCGCGACGGCTTCTGGCACGGCGAGATCTGGAACCGCCGCAAGACGGGCGAGATCTTCGCCGAGATGCTGTCCATCTCCGCCGCGCAGGGCGCCGGTGGCGAGATCGAGCACTACATCGGCGTCTTCACCGACATCAGCCACATCAAGGCCCACGAGGCCGAGCTCGAGCGCGTCACCCACTACGACCTGCTCACCGGCCTGCCCAACCGCCGCCTGCTGATCGACCGGCTCAACCAGGCCATGCTGCGCACGGCGCGCGAGGGCCGCTCCCTGGCCGTGTGCTTCCTGGACCTGGACGGCTTCAAGGAAATCAACGACCTGCACGGCGCGGCCGCGGGCGATGCGCTGCTGGTGGGCGTGGCCGCCCACCTCAAGAGCGTGCTGCGCTCCGAGGACACGCTGGCCCGGCTCGGCGGCGACGAGTTCGTCCTGCTGCTGTCGCACATCGGCTCGGCCGAGCACTGCTCCACCATCCTCGACCGGGTGCTGGAGGCGGCCAGCCGTCCCGTGCCCGTGCAGGACCGGGTGCTGTCCGTGACCGCCAGCGTGGGTGTCAGCCTCTACCCCGACGACCAGGCCGACCCCGACCTGCTGCTGCGCCATGCCGACCAGGCCATGTGCGTGGCCAAGCAGGCCGGGCGCAACCGCTACCAGCTGTTCGATCCGGAAAACGACCGCAAGGCCCATGCGCGCCGCCTGCAGCTGGGCTGGCTGCGCCAGGCGCTGGAGAAGGGCGAATTCCTGCTGCACTACCAGCCCAAGGTGGAGCTGGGCGGTGGCAAGCTGGTGGGTGCCGAGGCCCTGCTGCGCTGGCACGACCCGCGCCAGGGCCTGCGCGCGCCGGGCGAGTTCCTGCCCTTCATCGCGGGCAGCGACCTGGAGCGGCCGCTGGGCGACTGGGTCATCGGCGAGGCCGTGGCCCAGGCGGCGCGCTGGTTCGGCCAGGGACTGGACCTGTGCGTGAGCATCAACGTCAGCGCCAACCAGCTGCTGGACGGCGGTTTCCACGCCAAGATGGCCCAGGTGCTGGCCCGCCACCCGGACCTGCCGCCGCACCTGATCGAGCTGGAAATCCTGGAAAGCGCCGCCATTGCCGACATGGAGCAGGCCATCCAGGTGATGGGCCAGTGCCGGCAGCTGGGCATACGCTTTGCGCTGGACGACTTCGGCACCGGCTACTCCTCGCTCACCTACCTGCGCAAGCTGCCCGTGCAGTCGCTCAAGATCGACCAGAGCTTCGTGCGCGACATGCTGGCCGACCCGGACGACCTGGGCATCGTCGAAGGCGTCATCCAGCTGGCCAGCACCTTCCAGCTCGAATCGGTGGCCGAAGGCGTGGAAACGCCCAAGCATGCGCGCCGCCTGCGCGACATGGGCTGCCACGTGGCCCAGGGCTACGGCATCGCCCGGCCCATGCCCGCCGACCAGCTGCCCGCCTGGGCCGCGCGCTGGCAGGCCGGGGACAACTGGCTGGCGCATGGGCGGCACATGCCGTCCGAGGCCTGAGCTTCGCGTCCCGGCGCCAGTGCCGGTGCCGGTGCCGGCTATGTCAACTCGGCTGGACGGGTTTCCATGGCATTGCGGGTGGGCAAGGTGATGCAGAACATGGCGCCTCCCGCGGGGCCGTTGCTGGCGACGACGGTGCCGTCCATGGTGTCGATGATCTTGCGGCAGATGGCCAGGCCCAGGCCCGTGCCGCCCGAGCCGTCCTTGGTCTTGCTGGACTGCACGAAGGGCTGGAAGATCTTGTCCAGTTCCTGCGGCGGAATGCCCGGTCCCTGGTCGGAGACGGCAATGCAGATGTCGCCCTGTCCGTCGATGCGGCCCTGCACATCGATGCGCCCGCCGATGGGCGAGAACTTGATGGCATTGGCCAGCACATTGCGCACCACCTGCTGAAAGCGCACGGGGTCGGCCTTGGCGAGCAGCGGCGTGTCGTCGAGCTCCAGCCGCAGGTCGATGAGCTTGTGCTGCTGCTGCGGCTCGAGCTCGCGCACCACGGGCCGTATCAGGCTCCTGAGGTCGGTGCGTTCCAGGTGGATGGTTCCCACGGCGCTTTCCAGCTTGGCCACGTCCAGCAGGTCGTTGACCAGGGCCAGCATGCGCTGGCCGGCTGCATGGATGTCGTTGAACATGTCTGCCATCGCGGCATTGCCGTGAGAGCGCAGGCCGCCCAGCTCGGCAAAGCCCATGATGGACTGCAGCGGGGTGCGCAGCTCATGGCTCATGTTGGCCACGAATTCCGATTTCACGCGGAAGGCCTCTTCGGCCGCGTCGCGGGCTTCGTGGATGGCATGCTCGGCCGCGCGGAATTCGCTCACGTCCACAAAAATGCTGAGCACGCCGGTGATCCGGCCTTGGGCATCCTTGACTGCCGCCTTGGAGATCTGCACGTCGCGGTAGCTGCCGTCCACATGGGGCAGCCGGGCCTCCAGCACCATGGGCTGGCCTGAACGCATCACATCCTCATTGCCGTGCATCTGCAGCAGGTCATGGTCGCCAGAGTGCAGGCCCTCGACCTCATGGCCAAGCACGGCGTAGCGGCACCTACCAAAGAAGTCTTCCCAGGCCTTGTTCACCAGGGCCACGCGCTGGCCCGCGTTCGTGACCAGCATGGGCAGGGGCGTGGTCTCGAACAGCAGGTGCTGGAAGGCCAGCTGGGTCTGCAGCTCCTGCTGGGCCTTCCAGCGGGCGGTCACGTCCACGGCGCTGCCGGCAAAGCCCACCAGCCGGCCCTCGCGCAGCAGGGGAACCACGGCGATGTCGCAGAGTATTTCCCTTTCGTCGGGAAGGCGAAAGCGCGCCTGGCAGTTGCGCAGGGCCAGCTTGGCCTGGGGGTCGAGCAGTGCCTGGATCTGGGACCTGCAGGCTTCATGCACGATGCCCTCCAGCGGCTGCCCTACCGCCTCGGCGCTGGGTTGCCCGGTCCACTGCTCCCAGCGGGCGTTCACGAAGGTCAGCCGGCCGTGGCTGTCGGTGCGAAAGATCAGCTCCTGCACGCTGCGCATGAGCACGGCCATCTCATGCTCGCTGCGGGCTATGCGCGCCTGGGCCTTTTCCATAGCCTGCTGTGCCGACTTCTGCACCCTGCGGGTCTTGAGCACCGACGCGCTCAGGCCGAGCACCAGGGCAAGAAGCGCAAGTCCGGCAACGAAGAAGGCGAAGGCATCGTCACGCCAGCGCGCGATCACCGCCGCGTAGGGCTCCTCCACCACCAGCAGCAGGGGCCAGTTGCGGACCGTGCGAAAGGACACGATCTCATGGGGGCCTAGCAGGCCGGCGCCAATGTAGGAGCCGAATTCGCTGCCTGGCAGCCATTTCTGGAAGATGGGGGTCTTGCGTGCAGAGGCCGTTTGTACGCCCCCGCCTGCGTTCGTGCTGGCCAGCGGTTGGCCGTCATAGCTCAGCAGCACCGCCTCGTAGCTGAGGGTTTCCAGCGTGGCCTGGTAGAAGTTGGCCACGGCATCGGGATTGATCAGGCCCACCAGCACGGCGGGTGCGCCGCTGTCGTTTTCGAAGGCCAGGATCTGGGGCAGGTAGTGGACGCCCCGCGGTATTGCATGCGGGGCCAATGTCAGGGAAGAGAGGCTGCGGCCGCTGACAAGGCGTCCCAGTTGCACCTTGCCCAGGACCGGAGCCGATGCATTGTCCGGCAGCAACTGCTGCACCTCGATCTGCAGGCCGGCTTCGCCCGCCTGAGTGCTCGCCAGGATGTGGCCCTGGCCATCGAGCAGCGCCATGCTGCGCAGAACCGGCAGTTGGGCGACCACTTGCGCCATGGCCGCCTCGCGCGCGGCGCGCGGGCTGTCGGCGGACAGGATGACCGGATTGTGGGCCAGGCTCGCCAGGGCGACATCGCCGGTCTCGAAGGTCTTGCCGGTCTGATCTTCAAGCACCCGAGCCAGCAACGCTGCCTGGGCCTTGCTCTTGTCGGCCTCGGCGTGCAGCTGACTCCAGACAAAGAGCACCAAACCTGACAGCACGCACAGAGCAAATGTCAGAATCAATACCTTGAGGTGGGCGCTACGCCTGGCCTCCAGAAAATGATGTGCGGCCGTTTGTTTGGACATGATGAAAATGCTCCATCGGTCGTATTCAAGGCGCGACGATTGCGCTCAACCCATTGTTGCGCGCGGCACGGGTCAGGCGCCCGTCGCGCTTGATGTCGGAGACGAACTGGTCCAGGCGAGCGAGCCACTGGGTGTCGGCCGGACTGGTCGCGTAGCCGTAGGGAATTACATGAAACGGCTTGGGCGGGGCGATCAGCCGGGCCCAGTCGGAGCTGTCGAGCAGCCTGCGGCTATAGGGGTAGTCGGTCATGAACACGTCCACGCGCCCCGCCATGAGTTCTTTTTCACGGCTTTGGGGTGGTTCGGTGGGCACGAGGCGCGCATGCCTGAGCGTCTCGCGCATCACGGGCTCCATGAAGGTGCCGCGCTGCACGGCGACCTGCACGCCAGGCTGGTCGATGTCCGCCCAGGATTGCACGGTCTGATTGCTCTTGGTGGTCACACCGTAGATGTCGCTGCTCAGATACGGCTGCGTGAAGCGCAGCTGCTTTTGGCGCTGGGCAAAGATGCCCACGGCGAACATGGCGACATCGCAGCGCGACTCCAGCAGGTCAGGTATCAGCCTGGGAAAGGAGGAGTCCACATGCTGCACCCGCACGCCCAGGTCCTTGGCCAGCTCCACCGAAAGCTCCGCATCGATGCCCGTCAGCCTGCCTGTGCGCGCGTCACGGAACGTGATGCCGTAGTAGTCTGGCCATATGCACACGCGCAGGGCGCCCGTGGATGCAATCCGCTCCAGCACCTCGCCAGCTGCGGCAGAGCCGGACCATGGCACCAGACACAGCAGCAATCCGGCAGCGGCTGCCAGACGGGCCAGCACGCGCCGCTGAGGCGGTGCGCCGAAACAGGTCGATGATGGGCGCATGGCGGGCTTTCAGGGTGTGTCGATCAGTTCGGTGAAGGACGGAGCCTGCCGGGTCAGCGCCAGGCGCAGCGCGTCGAGCTCTTCGATGTTGTCCATGAAAGCGTCGACGATTCCGGGATCCAGGGCCTTGCCCCGTTCCGCCGCGATCATCTCCAGGGCCTGCTCCCGCCCGAACGCCGGCCGGTACACCCGGTCCATGGTGAGCGCGTCGAAGATATCGACGATGGACGTGATACGAGCCGACAGCGGGATTTCTTCGCCTGCCAAGCCCTCCGGATAGCCCTTGCCGTCGAAGCGTTCATGGTGGCTTGCGGCGATCTCGGCGGCCATCTGGAACACGGGGATGCGTGACTGGCCCAGCAGGCGTGCGCCGATCTCGGCATGCCGGTTCATGACGAGGCGCTCCTCGGGACCCAGGGGGCCCTCCTTCTTGAGGATGGTGTCCGGAATGCCGACCTTGCCTATGTCATGCATCGGGGCCGCCTTGCGCAGCAGGCTGGCGAATTCGATGCGGCAGCCCAGGCGCAGGGCCAGGGCCTCCGACAGGTAGCCGATGCGGACGATGTGCGAGCCAGTATCGTCATCCTTGAGCTCTGCGGCCATGGCCAGGCGCAGCAGGGTCTCGTGGTGGGCACGTGTCACTTCCTTGAGAAGATCGTTGCGCTCGCAGTACATGCGGCCGAAGTCCTGGATGAGCAGCTCCATCTGCTCCACGGCCGCAGGATCGAAACGTCGCGATGGCTCCCTCGGGGTGCCGGTCTGGTACTGGGCCATCAGGCGATCCTCTGCAGGCTTTCGATCGTCTCCAGCAGCTTCAATGTGCTGAAGGGCTTGACCAGGTATTCGTCGGCTCCGGCGAGGATGCCCGCCTTGCGGTCTTCGGCGCCGCCCCGGGCCGTCAGCAGGATGACCAGCGTATGCAGCAGCTCGTAGGAGCTCTTGATGCGGCTGCAAACCTCCAGGCCATTGATGGTGCCCGGCATCATGATGTCGAGCAGGACGATGTCGGGCCTGAGCCTCTGGGCCATCGTCCAGGCTTCATCTCCGTCACAGGCCTCTACGACTTCGAAGTCACGGAATTCCAGCGTCATGCGCAGCAGCTTGCGGATGTCTGCATGGTCTTCGACGATGAGTATTTTTTGCATGGGGAGATCTTTCATGCCGAAACGGAAATTTGATCCGACATGTGAATCATAAATATCAATTTCATCAAATTTTATTGAATTTTTCTATCAGATCCGTGCCGGGCAAGGTGCTCCGGTGGGCGCGACCCATGCACGATCGCGACAAGTCGCAGGCAGGCAAAACGCTTGGGGGGACAGACGGCGCAACTGAGCCGCCAGCCGGGCAGGTGGCAGCCCTGAGGCAGGTTCGTCGCAGACCTGCCGCTGCGCCTGTGCGCAGGGCCTGTTCCTAGGCCTCGTCCTTCCACAGTGCATCGAGGTCGGTGAAGCCCCATTTCGCAGGGTCTTCCCGGCTGACGATCTTCTCCGTGCACCCAGGCCGGGCCAGGTCAACGGTCTCCGGTGCCATCCGCATGCCGCTGGCCGTGGAATAGAACACCTTGACCTGCGGACAGGTCAGGGACTGGCGGCCAGGGTCGACCACCACCCCCAGCCTGCCCGTGGTCAGCCGCACCAGGGAGCCCACCGGATAGATGCCTATGCTTTTGACGAAGGCCTGGAAAACGGTCTTGTCGAAGTGGCCGGCACTCCATTCGGCCATCTTGTGCACCGCCTCCGCAGGATCCCAGCCGCGCTTGTAGGGGCGGTCCGAGGTGATGGCGTCGTAGACATCGCAGACCGCGCCCATCTTCGCGAACAGGCTGATGTCCTCGCCGCGAAGCCTGTGGGGGTAGCCCGTGCCATCCACCTTCTCGTGGTGGTGAAGGCAGACGTCCAGCACGACCGGGTCATCGACGCCACCGGCCTTGAGCAGCTCCAGGCCTCGCGCCGGATGCTCACGGACCTCGGCAAACTCCCTGTCGGTCAGGCGCCCCGGCTTGTTCAGGATGGGGGCGGGGATCGCCATCTTTCCGATATCGTGCAGCAGGCCCGCATAGCCCGCCTCGCGCACCTGGTGCGGTGGCAGGTCGAGCTGGCGCGCCAGCACGATCATCAAGGCGCAGACCGCCACCGAGTGCATGTAGGTGTAGTCGTCGCTGTTCTTGAGCCTGACGATGCTGATCATGGCGCTGGGATTGCGGATGATCGAATCGGACACCTCGGCGACCACGTAGCGGGCCTCGTCCTGGTTGATCTCCCTGCCCATGCGCACCTCGCGGAACATGGCGGTGATCGCCTGCCTGGACTGGTGGCAGATGCGGGCGGCCCGCTTCACCTCCTCCTCGAAGGCAACGGGCCGCAGCTCGCACTCCAGCTCGGCCAGCTGCGAGATCTCGGACAGTTGGGCGTCGATCACGGTGTCCACCTGCTCGCGGGTGAAAGACGGCCCGCCTTGCGCAACATCCAGGCCCTTGGCGGTATCGATCCACACTTCCTGAATGGGGGACTGCAGGATCCTCGCCAGGTCGGCAGGGTCTTCCAGCTTGAAGCGGCTGCGCCAGAACGGGTGTTCCATCCAGCTGCCGCAGAGGCTTTCCAGAAACATGCCCAGCCGCAACTGGCGCACGCTGATGCGCTTGATCATGAACTCGGACCCCGCAACGGTTCACATGGATGCACTATCTTGCCGCCTTTTGCCTGCTTCGGTACGAATCCAGGTCAGAAGGCCGCCCATTCTTCATCCTTGACCTGCGGCTGCGCACGGGCAGGCGACAGGCGTGGCGGCCTGGAGGGCTGCGCTTGCCTGGGGGCCATGGCCTGGGCGGTCGCGGCGCGCAGCCCGCCAGGCTGGCTTGCGCCATGCTCGGGATGCATCTTGAAGGTGGAGACGATCTGCGCCAGGGCGGCGGCCTGCTGCTCCAGGCTGCCTGCAGCGGCCGAGCTTTGCTCGACCAGCGCCGCGTTTTGCTGCGTCATCTGGTCGAGCTGGCTCACCGCCTCGCCGACCTGACGGATGCCCACCGCCTGCTCGGCCGATGCGCTGGAGATCTCGCTGATCATGGTGTCCACGCTGCGCACCTGCTCCACGATGCGGCCCATCTGCTCGCCGGCCCGGGTCGCCACCTCGGTGCCCTGCTCGACCTTTTGCAGGTTGGCGCCGATCAGTTCCTTGATCTCCTTGGCCGCCGTGCCCGAGCGCTGGGCCAGCGCGCGCACCTCGCTGGCGACCACCGCGAAGCCCCGGCCCTGCTCGCCGGCCCGCGCGGCCTCCACGGCTGCGTTGAGCGCCAGGATATTGGTCTGGAAGGCAATGGCGTCGATGACGTTCGTGATCTCGGCAATCTTGCGCGAGGCCTCCGAGATGTCCTGCATGGTATGCACCACCAGGGCCACGGACTTGCCCCCCTCGACAGCGGAGGCCGAGGCGGCCGAGGCCACCTTGTTGGCCTGCTGTGCCGTGTCTGCATTCGTGCGCACCGTGGCTGTGAGTTCCTCCATCGAGGCAGCCGTTTCCTCAAGGTTGCTGGCCTGCTGCTCGGTGCGCTGGCTCAGGTCCAGGCTGCCAGAGGCGATCTCGCTCGATCCCGTGGCAATGGAGTCGCTGCTCTGGCGTACACGGCCCATGATTTCGCGCAGCTTGTCGTTCATGCTGCTCATGGCGGAGAGCAACTGGGCTGGCTCGTCCCTGCCCTGCACCACGATGTTGGCCGTGAGGTCGCCGTGCGCCACGGTGTCCACCACCGAGACCGCCATGCGCAGGGGCTCGGTGATCGAACGCGTGATCGCCCAGGCCAGCACGGCGCCCAAGACCACGGCCAGGGCGGCCAGGCCGCCGAGCAGGTACAGCGCCAGGTGGTAGTCCTTCTCGGCCTGCTCGGTGGCCTTGCGCCCGCCCTCCTGATTCAGCGCGATGTCCTGGCCGACGACGTCCATGAGTTGGGCGAATGCCTGAGCGGTCGCTCCCGTGGCCAGGGCGCGTGCCTGGGCTGCCTGCTCGGGCCCTGCGCTGGACAGCTCCACCATCTTGCGGTCAGCGGCGCGGGCCGCCTCCCACAGCACCACCATCCTGTCATACAGCTGCCGCTCCTCTGGTGAGGACACCAGCTTTTCATAGACGGCCAGCTCCGACTCCAGGGTTTTTTGGGCCTGCAGCAGCAGGTCCTCCTGGGCGCGCTTCCTTTGCGCGTCCTCCTCGATCACGTGGCGCAGCCCCGCGCGGCGTGCCGCGTTGGCCGTGGCCCGGATCGAGGCCAGCACATTGGTGGAAGGCAGCCAGTTGGTGCCCAGGTCGTTGGCATTGAACTGGACCCGGGCGATCTGCAGGGAGCCGATGGCCGCCACCGTGCTGAGCAGCAGCAGGAGCAGGGTGAAGGCAACGATGAGCCGTGTGCGGATGGACAGAAGGCGGAGGAACATGGTGGGGGCTCCCGGGATGCGGTTGGTAATTTTGATCAATATGATTTATTTGATAATTTACCAAGCTTGCGCCCATCTTGAGTGATTGAATTTATCAATTCAGTTTCACTGGGCCATTGCTCCGGGATGCGCTGCGCCCGAGCCATGACCCAGTCCTCCACCTCTCTGGATGAGCCGTCGCCACAGTGCAGCAGCGCTTGGTGACGCGCTCCGGCTGGCCCGCGCGGCGAGGCATCAGCCCCACCAAAAAATGTAACAACCGGTTGTGCTGCTCTTTGCTCTCTGTTAAATTTTTATCAAATTCATCAAATAAATTTGATTGGAGTGATAAAGATGCCGCATGCACTGAAGACCGACACCACCAAGCAATGGCTCTCCTTCCGCGTGGACGATGAGGAGTTCGGCATCGACCTGCTGCAAGTGCAGGAGATCCGGTCCTACGAGTCGCCCATGCGCATTGCCAACGGCCCCGCCTACTTCAACGGCGTGCTGGAACTGCGCGGAGAGGTCATTCCCGTCATCGATCTGCGGCTCAGGCTGGGCCTTGCGCCCAAGCCGTACGACGCCTGCACCGTGACCATCATGCTGCGCCTGCCCGGCGGAGTGACGGGCATGGTGGTGGAGGGGGTCACCGACGTGGTGACGCTCATGCCGCAGGACCTGCGCGCCGTGCCCGCCATGGGCGGGGGCCTCGTCAATGACTGCCTTCTCGCCCTGGGCGTGCTCAATGAGCGCTCGCTGCTGCTGATCGATGCCGACAAGCTCCTGGCGACGGCCACGGCAGCCCTGCCGGACTGCGCTTCGAGCTGAGCCATGTGCTCCGGCACGCCCCTTTTCCCCGCCCGTACACCGCAATTTGCCCATCCCACTGGAGACGCGTCATGAATCCTCGCTTCTGGACTGTCAAGACCAAACTTTCCGCGGCCTTCACTTGCCTGGCGCTTGTCACCATGGTGGTGTCCCTGCTGGCCCTTCAGGCGTTGAGCGAGGCAAATCAGAATCTTGTGCGCTTCGTCGAAGGCGTCAACGCCCGTGCACACCTGGCAGAGAGGGTTCGCACAGCCGTGGACCGCCGGGCGATCGCGGCGCGCAACCTGGTGCTGGTGACCTCGCCTGCAGACCTGGCGGCGGAGAAGGATGCCGTGACCTCCGCGCACACCGACGTCAACACCTCGCTGGCCGAACTCCAGGCCAAAATGGCTTCGAAGGATGTTGCGGCCGATGCACGTGATCTGGTTGCCAAAATTGCGGGCGTGGAGCAACGGTATGGACCGGTCGCTACCGACATCGTGTCCCTGGCTCTGCAAAACCAGAAGGAGGCAGCGATCCGCAAGATGAACGAAGAGTGCCGGCCCTTGTTGGCGCAGCTGATCGAGGCCACCCGCCAATACAGTGAACTGACCCGGCTGCGTTCACAGCAGATGATCGAGGAGGCCGCGCAGGCCTACGCGCACCGCAGAAACATACTGATCGCCGCCAGCGTCATGGCCTTTGTCCTGGCTGTGCTGATGGGGCAACTGATAGCACGCGGCCTGACGCGCGCCCTGGGTGCGGAGCCGGCACAACTGGGCGACGTCGCGCAACAGATTGCCCAGGGCAATCTCAGCCCTGAATTGCTTCGCCACCAAGCCCCTGAAGGCAGCGTCCAGGCATCGCTCAATGCCATGCTCAAGAGTCTGGTCTCTGTCGTCCATGAAGTTCGCAGCAATGCCGACGGGGTCGCCGGCGGCAGCACGGAAATCGCCAATGGCAATGCCGACTTGAGCCAGCGCACCGAACAGCAGGCCAGTGCCTTGCAGGAGACTGCAGCGTCGATGGAGCAGCTGTCGACCACCGTCAAGCAAAACGCGGACAACGCCAGGCAGGTCAATCAACTCGCCTTGGGAGCAAGCCAGGTGGCCACCAAGGGCGGCGGCTCCGTGCAGGAGGTCGTCAATGCGATGCAGGACATCAGCGAAAGCTCGCGCCAGATCGGCGAAATCGTGGGCGTGATCGACGGCATCGCGTTCCAGACCAACATCCTGGCGCTCAACGCCGCGGTCGAGGCGGCCCGCGCGGGCGAGCAGGGAAAAGGCTTTGCCGTGGTGGCCGGTGAGGTGCGCAACCTGGCGCAGCGCAGCGCGCAGGCAGCTCGGGAAATCAAGCAGCTCATCGCCACCAGCGCCACACGCGTCAAACAGGGTACCGAGTTGGCTGACCAAGCCGGAGCCACCATGGCGGAAGTGCTGCATTCCATCCAGCGCGTGACAGATCTCATGGGTGAGATCAGCAGTGCCAGTGATGAGCAAAGCGCGGGGGTAGCGCAGGTCGGCAAGGCCGTCAGCCAGATGGACCAGGTAACGCAGCAAAATGCGGCGCTGGTGGAGGAAAGTGCGGCGGCAGCGGCCAGCCTCAGAACGCAGGCACAGCAGCTGGTGCAGGCCGTGTCGATCTTCCAGCTGGGAGGCCATGCGGCGCAGCTTTCCCCGACCCCGCCGCTCCCGCAACCGACGGTGCGGGCGCGCAAGCCGGCACCCGCGACAGCGGCACTCCCCGCACGCCAGGCTGCCCGCGCCGTGCAGCCCGTGCACAAGCAAGCGCAGGAGCAGGACGACTGGGTGTCGTTCTGATCAACCTCCCCCTTGCGTGCGGCCCTGGCGCTCGTCGGACCGCATCGCGGCACACCGGGATACGGGGCCACGGCCATGCAGGAGCTGCCAGGGGACGCAAGGCCCAAGTCCCAGGGCCCGCGCAAGTTCTGATATTTTCAACGCTGTTCCTGCGCAGGCAGCCCCCGGCTTTCGACACCCCCATTTCATGATTTCAAACTTCATTCCGTTGAACCCACAGCAACTGGACGCCGCCATCGTTGATCTCGACGGCACCATGGTCAACACCCTGGGCGACTTCGCCGAAGCCCTCAACCGCATGCTGGCGGACCTGCAACTGCCGGCCATCGCCCCGCAGGCCATCGAGAACATGGTGGGCAAGGGCTCGGAGCACCTGATCCGCTCGGTGCTGGCCCATGTGGGCGCGGCCGATGTGGATGCCATCTACGGCCAGGCCTGGCAGCGCTACGAGCACCACTACCTGCAGCTCAACGGCCAGTTCGCCGAGGTCTATCCGGGCGTGCTCGAAGGCCTGCAGGCCCTGCGCGCGCGCGGCCTGCGGCTGGCCTGCCTGACCAACAAGCCGCTGTCCTTCGCGCAGCCGCTGCTGGCGCAAAAGGGCCTGGCGCCGCTGTTCGAGCAGGTCTTCGGCGGGGACTCCTTCGAGCGCAAGAAGCCCGACCCTCTGCCCCTGCTCAAGACCTGCGAGGCCCTGGGCACCTCCCCCGCGCGCACGCTGATGCTGGGTGACTCCAGCAACGACGCCCAGGCCGCGCGCGCCGCGGGCTGCCCCGTGGTGCTGGTCAGCTACGGCTATAACCACGGCCAGCCCGTGCGCCAGGTCGATGCCGACGGCTTTGTCGATGCGCTGACCGAACTGGCCTGATTCGCACAGCTCCAGGTTTTTTGGAAAAAGAATGGGATTTGGCGATGGTTAACGCACTTTGACGGTGCGATTTATGTTTTTGCTAGAGTCGTCTGCTTTGCCATCCTGGCCGTAATCCGGCCACAGACAAGGAGGAAGCACGCGACATGCACGGACTGCACCTGACCGCCGATCTCTACCAATGCCAGGGCGACGCGCGCCACATGCTCGACGCCGACGCCATCGCCGCCCTGTGCCGCGCACAGACCGCGCAGGCCGGCCTGACCCTGGTGGAGGACCGCTGGGTCAAGTTCCCGGACTATCAGGGCCAGCCCGGCGGCGTCACCGGCACCGTGCTGCTGGCCGAATCGCATCTGGCCATACACACCTGGCCCGAGACCGGGTGCGTCACCGTCGATGTCTACGTCTGCAATTTCTCCGCCGACAACTCGGGCAAGGCCCGCGCGCTGATGGAGGGCGTGATCGCCGCCTACGCGCCGGGCCGCGTGGTGCGCCAGCAGCTCATGCGCGGCGACATCGGCCCCGGCGCCAAGGACGAGGCGGCGGCCGATGAAGGCGATTGGGCGCTGGAGGCGCTCACGCCCCATGCGCGCTTTGGCTGGCGCGCCACGCGGCGCGAAACCGTGCAGACGCCCCATCAGGAACTGGAGCTGCTGCACACGCCGCAGTTCGGCAAGGTGCTGCGACTGGACGGGCGCTTCATGACCTCAGAACGCGAGGAATTCTTCTACCACGAGGCCCTGGTCCACCCCGCGGCCCTGGCCCATCCGGCGCCGCGCAAGGCGCTGATCCTGGGCGGTGGTGATGGCGGCGCGGCCGAGGAGCTGCTCAAGCACCCGTCCATGGAGCAGGTGGTGGTGGCCGAGCTGGACGAGGCCGTGGTCCAGGCCGCGCGCACGCACCTGCAGCAGGTGCACCGGGGCGTGTTCGATGACCCGCGGCTGCAGCTGCGCATAGGCGACGGCATGGCCATGGTGGAGCACACCGAGGAGCGTTTCGACCTCGCCCTCATGGACCTCACCGACCCCGACACGCCTGCCAGCGCGCTGTACTCCGACCAGGCCCTGGCGCGCATGAAGCGCGTGCTGGCGCCGGGCGGCGCACTGGTGCTGCACCTGGGCAGCCCCGTCTTCCATGGCGAGCAGGTGGCGCGGCTGGTGGCCAGCCTGCGCGAGCGCTTTGCCATCGTGCGCTGCTACGGCCTCTACATCCCCCTGTACGGCGCCTACTGGGGCCTGGCCGTGGCCTCCGACACGCTGGACGCGGCGGCGCTGCCCCCCGCCCAGCTGCGCCAGCGCCTGGCCGAGCGCCGCCTGCCCGACCTGCGCTACTACAACGCCGAAGTGCACCCCGCACTGTTCGCGCTGCCCAACTATTACCGCGACCTGGTGCAGCCCGCGCCCCTGGCGGCGCTGCCCCCGCGCGCGGTCCGCGTCGCCTGAGCCCAGCCCGTTCCGGCAACGGGCCGAGCCCGGCCCGCCCTGGCCGGGCTGCGGTGGCAACTGCGCGCCCGGCAGGGCAAATTTGACACAGTGCTGCAATCTGGTGGCAAGTCTGCTGTAATGAAAAACGGCGGGAAGGCCCGTGCGCCCGCCATTTTTCCGGCTTCCTGGTAAGTATTTCCGGGATATTGCGTGCTTGCAAAAACCATATCAACAGATAAAGCGCCAGACGCCCTGTATCAAAATGACTGCTTCCCTTTCAAAAACAAGAATATCCGCGTCCAAATACCATGATGATTCCTTGCTGCGGCTTTGGAATTGGGCTTTGTTGGCGGGGCTGGTATTGAGTTTTCCCCTGAGCTTTGTATTGCCGCAAAGCCTGAGCTGGGAAAATGGATTCCTGGAGAATATCCAGGCCGTGACCCTGCTGCTGGGCATGGTGGCGGCCCTGGTTGCGGCGCGGCGGCAAAAGGGCTCCTTTGCAGCGCCACTGTGGTGGATCGCCTCCCTGTTCTGGCTGGCCTTTCTGGGGCGTGAACTGGCCTGGGGCGCGGCTTTCCTGCCCAGCCTGGAGGCTGGCAAGTGGGGGCCGGTGATCAGCTCCCAGGTGCTGTGGTACCGGCCCGCCGTCAAATGGGTGGTGGGTGCCATGCTGCTGCTGTGCTGCTATTGGTTTGTGCGCCACGGTGTCTGGAACAAGGTCATCAAGCGCCTGGTGCGCGAGAAGGCGCTGCCGATATTCAGCCTGGCGATATTTGTCGCGGCCATGGTGATATCCACCAATGCGGAAGGTCATGGCTTCATTGTCCTGCAGCAATGGTTTGATTATCAGGTGATTGTGCTGGAGGAGCTGGTGGAGACCTTTGGCTATATGGCACTGTGGCTGGCACAGTGGGCGCTGGTCAGGTATGTTGCTGGCTGGCAGGAAGATATTTGAGCCAATATTGATCAAACCGGCCGCCTGCATATCCCGGTGTAATGGGGCAGATTCAGGGGCCGGTAAGTCGCCAGTAAGACGCAATCGGGGAGCATGGCCGTTTTCCCCGCAGGTTTGCCGCTCTCGCGGCGGACCGACGGAGCCTGAAACGACAGAACGTGCCATCGCAATGCAAGCCTCCATCTACCAGGACGTGATAGGTATCCAGGCGGCGGGCCAGGCGTATTCCCTGGGTTCGCGCTTCCAAGAATGCAGCCAGCACCGTGCAGTGCGGCTGGAGACGATCTTCGAGCTGCTCATCCTCAAGTTCCGCGAGGACCTGCTGCAGGCGCTGGCCGAGGAGCCGCCAGGCCCCGCACGCCACCTGCGCGCCTACGTCCGCTGCGTCTGCGAGCATGCCCTGTCCCGCCAGCGCGGCCAGAAGACGGCCGCACAGTTGCTGACCCGCGCAAGATTCCAGAACATATGGTTTGATTTCGTGGACGCTGCCTGCGCCGACGATCTGGTGTCCGAGGACATTGCCCTGCAATGCCGCGCCATGGTCGAGGACCTGTGGGTCATCCATGTGCTGGTCGAGCCCATGGCGCCGCAGCGCATCACCGGGATCAGGGAGCATTTGCTGTCCCTGTGCGGCAACGACGGAAACCATGAATCGCATCGCATTAATTGAGGACCATGCCAGACTGGCCACGCTGGTCAGCCGCTCGCTGGCCAACTCCGGCATAGAGACCGACGTCTTCCACCAGATCTCCACGGCCTGGCTGGCCCTGCAGGACATCGACTACGGCGTCATCGTCATCGACCGCGGCCTGCCCGATGGCGACGGCCTGCAACTGGTGCAGCGCCTGCGCGCCGCGGGCCGTTCCACGCCCTGCCTGATGCTCACGGCCCGTGACGCGCTCAGCGACCGCGTGGGCGGCTTGGAGGCCGGTGCCGACGACTACCTGACCAAGCCCTTTCCCATGGAAGAACTGATTGCCCGCGTGCGCGCCCTGCTGCGCCGCCCGGCCCTGGTGCAGGAGCTGGCGCCGCAGCTGGGCGACATCAGCATCAGCCCGCAGCAGGCCTGCATGCACTGCGCGGGCTCGGCCATCGCGCTGCCGCCGGCGGAGCTGCAGATCATGCTCAGCCTGGTGCGCAAGGCCGGCGCCACGGTGCGCCGCTCCACGCTGGAGGCGGCGGCCTGGGGCATGAGCAGCGTGGTCACGCCCAACGCCCTCGATGTGGCCCTGCACCGGCTGCGCCGCAAGCTGGCCGCGGCCGGCTCATGCATGGAAATCGTCAACATCCGGGGTCAGGGCTATGCGCTTCGCGAACCTTTGCTGGCCCGGTAGCCTGCGCTCGCGGCTGCTGGCCGTCTATGGGTTGAGCATGGTGTTCAGCGCGCTGCTGGTCGGCGCGCTGGTGATCCTCGTCGCCAAGCCCTTCGACAGCTACGCGCTGCAGCGCGGCATGGGGCATGCGGCCGAGAAGCTGGCCGAGTGGGTGAGCTTCGATGCCAAGGGCGTGCCCCAGGGGTTCAGCGAGCGTGAACTCAAGGCCTGGATGCTGACCAGCCTGGGCGAGGAAATGCAGCTGCGCATCACCGACGCCCGCGGCCGCGTGGTCTTCGCCCCCAACGGCGAAATGCAGCCGCTGACGCAGACCGGCCAGGGCTTCGACCCCGAGCTCAAGGCCTTTGCCTACGAGCGCGGCGGCGTGGTCATGCGCGCGGGCACGGCCACGCTGGTCCACGACGGCACGACGTGGCACGTGCAGATAGCCGTCAGCGACCGCATGGTGGACTGGCTGCGCGAATCGGTGGGCCTGCCCGCGCTGTGGCGCGGCATGGTGGCCATCGGCGTGGTCTTCCTGGTCGTGTTCCTGTTCTCCACACACCGCACGCTGCAGCGCATGCTCAGGCCGCTGGGCGTGGCCGCGCAGGATGCCCAGCGCATCACCCCGCAGACGCTGGGCACGCGCCTGCAGCCCAAGGATCTGCCGCGCGAGTTCGCGCCCCTGGTCGAGGCCTTCAACCACGTGCTGGACCGGCTGCAGGCCGGCTTCAGGAACCAGCAGGAATTCCTGTCCATGGCCGCGCATGAGCTCAAGACGCCGCTGGCCCTGATGCGCGTGCAGATCGAGCTGGAGCCCGAGGACCGGCGCAGCCCCGAGCTGCTCAAGGACGTGGACCACATGGCGCGCCAGGTCCAGCAGCTGCTGCACCTGGCCGAGGTTTGCGAGCACCAGCGCTACCGCATGGAAGACATTGCGCCGGCCGACATCATTGGCGAGGTCTGCGACTTCATGGCCCGCGCCTCCGAAAAATGCGGCGTGCACATCCACTGCGAGGTCAAGGACGGCTCGCCTGCCTGGCGTGCCGACCGGGGCGCGCTCTTCGTGCTGCTCAAGAACCTGATCGAGAACGCCGTGCAGCACAGCCCGCAGGGCGCCACCGTCACCGTGAAGGCCTGCGGCCTGGGCTTTTCGGTGCTGGACCAGGGCCGTGGCGTGCCGCCCGAGGACCTGCCGCGCATCTTCGAGCGCTTTTGGCGCAGCAGCGAGCGGCGCGACCTGGGCGCAGGCCTGGGCCTGCCCATCTGCCTGGAGATTGCGCGCGCCCACGGCTGGACGCTCACGGCCCTGCCCGGTGCCACGGGGCTGGAGATCCAGGCACGCTTTGCCGGGCCCGTGCAGGAGCCCGCGCAGCCGTTCAACCGCCCAGCAATGCCTTCTTGAGCTGATCGTCGGCCGGGTGCGGGCCCAGCCAGATGCCCAGCAGCGCCTGGAAGAACTCGGGCTCCTGGAAGGGCGCGCCCTGGGCCTGGCCCTTGACGAAGACCTGGGCGCCCTGGCCCGGCACCCAGTCCACCGAGAAGTTCTCGCCCGGCAGCAGCTTCTTGTGCTGCGTGAAGATGTCGCTCATGCGCAGCACGCCGGGCACCAGGCGCGAGAAGCGGGCGCGCTCCATGTTGTCCTCGATGCCGCGCGCGAACAGCTTGCCCAGCTCGGCCGAATCGATCTCGCGCAGCATGGTCACGCTCACGCGCTTGGGGCCGGGCAGGGCCGCGATCTCCTGCAGGCTGGCGGCCGGCTTTTCCAGGTACAGGCCCGCCGTGTAGACCTTGAAGATGGCCTTGTAGCGAATGCCCGCGCCATTGAGCTGCAGCGTCTGGCCGCCCACCCCGGCCTGGGCGGGATAGGCCACGCCCGCGACGGTGCGCGCAGGCTCCTGGGCAGTGGCGGCCAGCGGCATCGCCAGCGCCATGGCCAGGGCGGCTGTCTTCATCCAGCGGGGCAAGGCGGTCATGGTGTCTCCTGCGCGGGGCCTGTGGCCCGGTTGCGGTTTGTTACGTCCGGGCGACATGTTGTGGGGATCGGGTGGGGGTGGCAACAGGGTTTTCGCGGGCCGATGGAGTGTGGCTATCTCCTGCTCGGTCCGCTGTTCTTGTCGTGGGTGTATGCCCACGTTCCTGCGGTTATGGACGGGATGGGGCTACCCGCAAGGGCGTCCGCACGGCTCAATGCGTGTTCTTAACATCCCGTCCACCTGTCTGTGGGTAAGTACACCGGCTCGTGGCTTTCGTCTTGTTTCCGGAGCGCAGGCGCGAGCCTGCGTCCCAGTGGTTTTGGGCGGGATGGGGCTACCCGCAAGGGCGTCCGCACGTCGCAATGCGTGTTCTTAACATCCCGTCCACCTGTCTGTGCGTTGCACCGCTGATTCTGTTTGCAAGCCCCTGTCGGGGCGTTTCTTTTCGAGGCCGGGTTTCGGCCCGGCGGCCGACTCACTTTCTTGTCTCGCTACAAGAAAGTGAGCAAAGAAAAGCGCCCGAATGTCCGCGTCCCCTTCGCTGCGCTGCGGGGCAACCTTCGCCGGGCTGCCTGCGGGGTTCGCTGCGGAACTCGCTGCGTTCACTGCGTGAACTTCGCTCAGACAACCGCAGCGAGTCAGATGACGAAGCAGTCCTGTCCTTCGGCAGGACTGCAACCCCGCAGGCAGCCCGGCGCAGGCGCGGCCATACGGGGAGTGGGTTCGGGCCTTCGCTTCGCTCGGCCTGGAGCGCTGGGGCGTTTGCCGTCTTGAAAGCCTCTATCATTGCGGCGGCCCCCTGTTCAGGGGCTGGTGCGTAAGAACACCTGCGTGTAAAGCGGTGCGGCCTCCCCGTGAGCGAGGCCTTGTCACGTCTGAATTGTCGGATCGTGGGTGCATGCCCACGTCCCTGCGGTTACGGGCGGGATGGGGCTACCCGCAAGGGCGTCCGCACGGCTTTGCACGTGTTCTTAACATCCCGTCCACCTGTCTGTGCGTAAGAACACGGGCCGGTGGTTTTGTTCTCTCGCAAAGGAGTACGAAATCATGTACGGCATTTCCATTTCTGCCTTCCCCTCCTCCCATCAAGCGCCCCACGCTGGCGCGTCTGCCGTGGGAGGGGTTGCGCCATGAGTACCGCTTCCACAACCCTGACCCAGCCCACGCCGCAGCAGTTGAGCCATGCCGTGACCGAGATCGGCCGGCTGACGCTGCAAGGCAGCAGCGAGGTGTACTCGCTGGGCCAGCTGGCGCTGGCTTGGCTGGAGCGGCCCGAGGGCCATCGCAATCTGGAGGTGGTGGCCAATGCGCTGCAGGCCATTTGCGGGGCTGCGCAGCGGATGGAGGAGCTGGTGGAGGACGAGGTGAGCTACGTGCATTGCCTGCAGGAGGATCCGGCGTATCTGCGGCGGATGGCTGCGGCTTCGGCGGCGTTTGAGCGCTGATTCTCTTTGCAAGCCCTGTCGGGCCTTCGCTTCGCTTGGCCTGGGGCTTCAGCCCAGGACGTTCTTCAGCAGCGTCTTTTCCTGCTCCGTGAGGGCGGCTATGCATTCGTCGCCGAGGGCCTGCAGCAGCCGGGTGCTGTCGGCGTTGGCGATGTCCAGGCCCAGGCGCTTTTGCTGGGCTGGGGGCTGCGTGAAGTTCAGGCGCAGGTAGCTGCTGGTGCCCATTTCCTGGCGGGCCGCCTTGACGGCCTGGACCTCCTGGGCGGCCATGACCAGGTCCAGCAGGGGCTTGACCAGGGTCAGCCCGCGCCGGGGCATGGCCACGGGGTCCTGGCCCTGCTGGGGGTTGGCGGTGCCTATGCTGATCATCACGATGTCGGCGGCCGGCCCCCACAGCTGGCGTGCGGCCTGCAGGGCCAGCAGGTCGGGCGCGTTGGCGGCGAGTCCGCCGTCCACGAAGACATGGCCTGCTGCGGCGTGCGCGGGAAAGTAGGTGGGGGCGGCCGATGAGGCCAGCATGGCGTCCATCAGCGTCAGGCCCAGCCGGTCCCTGTCGGGCAGGGCGCCGCTGGCCAGCACGTGCAGCTGCGATGAATTCCAGTTCACGGCGGGCAGCAGCAGCGGCACCTGCAGTTGCCCCAGGGCGGACTGCTCCGCTTGCGGCATGGCCTCCTTGATCGCTGCGCGCAGCGGGGCGCTGTCATAGAGCGCCTTGCCCATGGCCTGGCGCAGGCCGGGCAGCCATTTGGAGGGAAAGATGGCGGGGCCGTGGTCCAGCAGCAGTTGCTTGATGCGCGCGGGCTGGCAGCCGCTGGCCAGGGCGGTGGCGATGATTGCGCCGATGGAGGTGCCGGCGAACAGGTCCACTTTCTCCAGCAGGTCGCCGTTGCCGAATTCGCGGTGGATGCGCTCCAGCACATGGGCGCTGAACAGGCCGCGATAGCCGCCGCCCGACAGGCTCAGGACGACCCGGCGCCGGCGCAGGTCCTGGCGCACCGCGCTGGACAGGGGCGGTACGTCGAAGTCCATCACAGCGCGTGCACGGCAACGCCCCGGGCGGCGGCCTGCGTCAGGTAGAGGTTGGCGGGTTCGGTGTAGCAGACCTTGAGCAAGTCGGCCGTGGCGATGAGCAGCCGCAGGTCCTGCGCCAGGGGCGCCGTGCCCCGCGGGCCCTGGCTGTCCAGCGGCGCGAAGTTGCGCCATTCGATGAAGCGCTCCAGCACCTTGTTGTCCACGCTGGTCAGCATGGAGGCGCCTTCGGCGCGCAGGTTGGCATACAGCGCGTCGAGCAGGGAGAACCATTCGTTGCGGTCACGCAGGTCGTGGAATGCCTCGGCCACGGCCGCCTTGGCGATGGCCATGGACAGGTCGCTGACGATGCAGTCCAGCGGCCGGATGGTGGAGAACCACTCCAGGGTCGCGGGCTCCTGGTTCGCCATCCACAGCAGGCATCGGGGGCCCAGCAGGTAGCGGCTCATGGCGCGCGCCGGGCGGGTACGTCGATATCGCCGCGCGCCCCGGACATCTGCGCAGCGGACAGATCCACGGCCTGGCGCGGCAGCGGCAGCGATCTGCAGATGTCGGCCACCGTGCGGGGGGCGCGCTCGTTGGCGGACAGGGCCACCATGTGCTCCTCGCTGACGATCACGTAGCGCTTGCGGCCCTGGGAGATGAGGGCCACCCCGTCGTGATCGGCCTGTTTGAGCACCGCGCCGTACTGCGCCTTGAAGACCGAGATCGGCATGGGCGTGGTGTTGCGCGGCATGGCCGATCCGACCTGATGGCTCAGGTCCCGCAGGGCGCGGTTCAGCGGGTCGCGTTCGCCCTCGGGCAAGGCAGCGTCGGTGCGGGCGGAGAAATGGGACGGCATGATCGACCTTTCTGGTCAGGTTGTGCTGCCATTGTTGGTCAGGCTGACCAGGGTGTCAATTGTGGCCATGGCAGGCCCCTGCGGCGCCCCCGCAAGGCGCCGGTCCGCACTTGTACCCAGCCGCGTCTGCGCTACACTTGCCCGCTATGTTCATTCATCGCATGTTCATTGCAGGTTGTGGAGACCGGGGAGCCTGGCCCTGGCGCAAGCCTGTCCAACTGAACAGCTGAAGCACCCGGGGCGCGACCCGGCGTGCACCCGAGGCCCTACGGGCCAATCGAATGAATCGGCGCAATCCATACGCAGCCCGCACCCACATCAGGTCTGCCAGCGCCACGCAATCCGGAGCCTTCCCCCGTGATCACCGAACTCGAATTCAAGAGCCTTGCTGCGCAGGGCTACAACCGCATCCCTCTGATGGTCGAGGCGTTTGCGGACCTCGAAACCCCCCTGTCTCTCTACCTCAAGCTGGCCCATGCGGGCGGTGACGGCAAGCACAGCTTTTTGCTGGAGTCCGTGGTGGGCGGCGAGCGCTTCGGGCGCTACAGCTTCATCGGCCTGCCTGCACGCACGCTGCTGCGCGCCAGCGGCTTTGGCGATGCGGCATGCACCGAGGTGGTGACCGATGGCCAGGTGGTGGAGACGGCCAAGGGCAATCCGCTGGACTTCATCGCTGCCTACCAAAAGCGCTTCAAGGTGGCGCTGCGCCCGGGGCTGCCGCGTTTTTGCGGCGGGCTGGCCGGCTACTTCGGCTACGACGCCGTGCGCTATATCGAGAAGAAGCTGGAAGATTCCTGCCCGCCCGATACGCTCAACTGCCCAGACATCCTGCTGCTGCAGTGCGAGGAAGTGGCGGTGATCGACAACCTGTCGGGCAAGCTGTACCTGATCGTCTATGCCAACCCCGGCGAGAGCGAGGCCTATACGCGCGCCAAGAAGCGGCTGCGGCAGTTGAAGGATCTGCTGCGCTACTCGGTCAGCGCGCCGCAGATCAAGGCCGGCGAGAGCCACCCGGCGCAGCGCAGCTTTGCCAAGGAAGACTACCTGGCGGCCGTGGAGAAGGCCAAGGAGCTGATCGCCGCGGGCGACTTCATGCAGGTGCAGGTGGGCCAGCGCATCCACAAGCGCTTCACGGCCAGCCCCTTGAGCCTGTACCGCGCGCTGCGATCGCTCAATCCCAGCCCCTACATGTACTACTACCACCTGGGCGATTTCCATGTGGTGGGCGCCAGCCCCGAGATCCTGGTGCGCCAGGAGAACACGGACGAGGGCCAGAAGGTCACCATCCGCCCGCTGGCCGGCACGCGCCCGCGCGGCGCCACGCCCGAGGCCGACAAGGCCACCGAAAAGGAGCTGGTGGCCGACCCCAAGGAACGCGCCGAGCACGTGATGCTGATCGACCTGGCGCGCAACGACATCGGCCGCATCGCCAAGACGGGCAGCGTGAAGGTGACCGAGGCCTTTGCCGTGGAACGCTACAGCCACGTGATGCACATCGTCAGCAACGTGGAGGGCATTCTGCGCGACGGCATGGACAACATGGACGTGTTCAAGGCCACCTTCCCGGCCGGCACGCTGACGGGCGCGCCCAAGGTGCATGCCATGGAGGTCATCGACCAGCTGGAGCCCACCAAGCGCGGCATCTACGGCGGCGCCTGCGGCTACCTGAGCTTTGCGGGCGACATGGACCTGGCCATTGCCATCCGCACGGGCGTGATCAAGGACGGCACGCTCTACGTGCAGGCCGCCGCCGGCGTGGTGGCCGATTCCGTGCCCGAGATGGAATGGAAAGAGACCGAGCACAAGGCGCGCGCACTGATGCGCGCGGCCGAGCTGGTGGAGGAAGGACTGGAATGAGCACGGACCGCGCCAAGCAGGCCATCGACCTGGTGCAGCACTGCACCGACATGCTGGATGTGCGCCGCAATGTGGATGCGCTTGACGATGTGCTGGTGCCGCTGCTGGTCACGCGCATGGGCTACATGCAGCAGGCCGCGCGCATCAAGGCCGATGCGGCCCAGGTGCGCGACGAGGGCCGCATCGAGGCCATCGTGCGCCGCGTGCGCGAGCGCACGGCCGCCGAGGGCGGCCAGCCCGACATGATGGAGGCGGTGTACCGCCACCTCATGGAGGAATGCATTGCCTACGAGCACCGCGAGTTCGCGCGGCTGCGCGAAGGCGGTGCGCAGGACGATCGTTCCTAGCCCGGCAGCCAGCGCAGCGCATGGCGCGCTGCCACCCATTCCTCGTTCGTGGGCTCCACGCCAACGGTGACGGCGCTGCCGGTGGCCGAGATCACGGCCGCATCGCGCGCATTGGCCTCGGCGTCCAGCCGCAGGCCCAGAAAACCCAGGCCCTCGCACACGCGCCGCCGTATCTCGGCGCTGTGCTCGCCCACGCCTGCGGTGAACACCAGCAGGTCCAGGCCGCCCAGCACGGCGACCAGGGCGCCGATCTCGCGCACGATGCGCCGCACGTACAGGGCCAGCGCGTCGCGCGCGCGCTCGGCCTGGGCATCGGCGCCTGACTCCAGCGGCAGCAGCACGCGCGGCTCGGACGAGGTGCCCGAGACGCCCAGCAGGCCCGACTCGTGGTACAGGATGCGGCCCACTTCCTGCAGGCTGAGCTTTTCGATTTCCATCAGGTAGATCACGGCGCCGGGGTCCAGCGCGCCGGTGCGCGTGCCCATCATCAGGCCGTCCAGCGCCGAGAAGCCCATGGTCGTCGCCACGCTTTGCAGGCCCTGCATGGCGCACAGGCTGGCGCCGCTGCCCAGGTGGGCCACCAGGGTGCGCCCGCGCGCCAGGTCGCCATGGCGCTCGGGCAGGGCGGTGGCCATGTATTCGTAGGACAGGCCGTGGAAGCCGTAGCGGCGCAGCCCGCGCTCCCAGGCCGCGTGGGGCAGGGGCAGCAGTTGCTCGACCTTGGGCAGCGTGTGGTGGAAGGCGGTGTCGAAGCAGGCCACCTGCACCAGTTCGGGCCGCTCGCGCAGCAGGATGTCCATGGCCTCCAGCGCAAAGGGCTGGTGCAGCGGCGCCAGCGGGATGAAGGCCTTGAGATCGGCCAGCACGCCGGCATCGACGCGCACGGGCTCGAAGTAGCGGCTGCCGCCGTGCACCACGCGGTGGGCGACGGCGGCCACGCGGGCGCCGTCCAGCTGCGCCAGGCGCGCGGTGATGCGCTCGCGGATCAGCTGCAGCGCGGCGCGGTAGGGGTGGGCGGCATCCAGGGCAATGGCAAAGGGCGGCACGCCGCTCTCGCCGAAGTCGGGCGCGGGCCCGCCTATGCCCTGGACCTTGCCGTTCCACAGCGGCTTGCGCGGCAGCGGGCGCTGGGCACCGTCGAAGACGGCGAACTTGATGCTGGATGAGCCGCAGTTGAGCACCACGACCAGTTCGCGGGCGGCAGGGGAGGATGCGGTGTGGGCAGGGATCATGGCGGGGAGTTCCGGTAGCGGTGGGCCAGCAGCAGGGCGATGGCGCAGGAGGCGATGCGCGAGGCGCGGCTGTCGGCGCGGCTGGTCAGGATCACGGGCACCTTGGCGCCCATGACGATGCCGGCGCTGGCCGCCTCGCCCATGTACATGAGCTGCTTGGCCAGCATGTTGCCGCTTTCCAGGTCGGGCACGACCAGGATGTCGGCCTGGCCCGCCACGGGCGAATCGATGCCCTTGGTGCGCGCGGCGGCCATGGACACGGCGTTGTCGAAGGCCAGCGGCCCGTCGAGCACGCCGCCTTCGATCTGGCCCCGGTCGGCCATCTTGCACAGCGCGGCGGCGTCCAGCGTGGCCGGCATGTGCGGGCTCACGGTCTCCACGGCGGCCAGAATGGCGACCTTGGGCTCGGGCACGCCGATGGCATGGGCCAGGGCGATGGCGTTGCGCACGATGTCGGCCTTTTGCTGCAGGTCGGGCGCGAGGTTGATGGCCGCATCGGTGACGATGAACGGGCGCGGGTAGTGCGGCGTCTGCAGCACGAAGCAGTGGCTGACGCGGCGCTTGGTGCGCAGGCCGGCGGCGGCGGCCACCACCTCGGCCATGAGCTCGTCCGTGTGCAGGCTGCCTTTCATGATGGCCTCGACCTCGCCGCAGGCGGCCAGCTCGGCGCCGCGCGTGGCGGCGGCGTGGCTGTGCGGGACGTCCTCGATGCGCAGGCCGCCCAGGTCCAGCCCGTGCTCGGCCGCCACGGCCTCCAGCCGCGCGCGCGGGGCCACCAGCACGGGGTCGATCAGGCCTTCGCGGCGCGCGTCCAGCGCGGCCGAGAGGCTGGGCTCGTCGCAGGGATGGACCACGGCCACGCGGATGGGTGGCAGGCCGGCCACGTGGGCCAGCAGGCGCTGCAGGCCGTCGCGTCCACCGGCTTCCAGGCGGATCTCGGGCAGGCTGGTGCGCTGGCGCTCGATGTGGCGCGCAGGCGCATGCACGGTGGCCTGGCCCTCGATCACGGCGGCGCCATGCTGGTTGGTGCAGGCCACGGCCAGCGTGACCTGGCGCTGCTCGGCCTGCTTGGCCAGCACCTCCACGCGCACGGTCAGCCTGTCACCTGCGGCCAGCGGCGCCAGAAAGCGCAGCGTCTGGCCGACCAGGGTGGTGCCGGGGCCGGGCAGGCGCGTGCCCAGCACCGAGGCCAGCAGCATGCCGCCCCACATGCCGTGGGCGATCAGGGCCGTGTCGTCATCGTCGGCGCCGGCAACCGTGCCGGCACCGGCACCGGCACCAGCGCCGTCGGCCACGGCCGCGCCCGACAGGGCGGCGAACAGGCGCAGGTCCTGGGTGCTCAGCGTGCGTTCCAGGCTGGCGCTGTCGCCCACGTCCAGCTCGTCAAAGCTGTGGTTGCGCACCAGGGCCAGGTCTTCGGGCGGCAGGGCCGCATCGGAATCGGGGGAGAGGTTCATCGCTTTTTCCGGGGGCTGGGGTGTGCGCGGCTGGCCTGGGCGCGTGCGGGGCGCTTGGCGGCAGGCGCGGAGTCGGGAACAGGTGCGGGCTCGGGTGCCGGTTCAGGAGCTGCAGCAGGAGCGGCCACAGGAGCCGCAACAGGAGCGGTCAGAGGCGCTGCTGAAGGAGCTGTCACGGGTGCCGTCAAAGGTGCCGTCACAGGTGCGGGTTCAGGCTCGGCCACCGAGGCTGGCGCGATGGCCGGGTGCCGCTCGGCCTGCTCTTTCGCCTGCCTGGACTCGGCCGCCTCCAGCGCCTGCACGAAATGCCCCATGGCCTGCAGCAGGCGCTGGTGCTCGGCATCGCTGAGGTTGCCGCCCTGGTTGGCCAGCTCGTCCACCGTGGTCATGCCCCAGCGGATGTCGGCGGCGGGCGAGGCGGCCAGCAACCGGGGGATGGCGGCCATGGCGGCGTCGGGCTCGCGCTGCATCAGCAGGGCCTGGCGGCGCACGATGCGGCGGAACTGCGCCATGTCGGGCGGCACGCCGCCCAGGTGGTCCTGCAGCAGCCGCCAGGCGTGGCGGAAGTGGCGCTCATCGGCCTCGCCGCGTGCGCGCAGCACGTGGAACAGGGCGCGGATGACGGCCTCGTACAGCCCGCCCTGGGCCACGCTTTCGTGCAGCCGCGCCAGCTCCTGGCGCATGTACTGGCAGTGCTCGGGCGATTCGCCGGGGTGGGGGCGCGGCGGGCCGTCGTCCTGGCGGCTCTGGCCGGCCAGGGCCTGGACCAGGGGCGAGCCATAGATGGCGTGGAACAGCCGCGCCTGCATGGCATCGCGCTGGTCGCGGTAGGTGTCGAGCAGATGCACCACGGCCTGCGACATGGCCTGCTGCGCCTTCAGGAAGGGGTTGTCGGGCTCGACGGGGTGGCGGTCCTCGCGCGCATGCTCGGCGGCCTGGGCCACGACGGGTGCCAGCGGGTGCGAGTCCGACCAGCATTCATAGCCCACGCGCAGCGGGTGCATGGCCTGCAGCCAGCGCGCAGACAGCGGCGTGGACAGCGCCTGCACCCAGGGCTGCACGGTGTTGCGGTACAGGGCCAGGTTGATTTCGGAGACGCGCGCGGCAGCGGCAAAGTGGCGCTCGCTTTCGGGGTCGGGCCGGACGATGGAGCGCACCTCGGCCAGGTCGCTGCGGCGGATCTTCATCAGGTAGGCGTCGTCGGTCAGATCCTGTGCCGGCACACCGGCCGGGCGGTCGGCGATCTCGGCGCGGTAGATGCCGGCGGGCAGCAGGTCGATGATGTCGATGTGCGCCGCGAACTCGCGGTGCTCCTTGCGGCCCACGGCGCCCGAGACAAAGATGCCCAGGTGGCCGATGCTGTCATGCGTGGCGAAGACGATGGTCTGGTCGTGGGCGGCGATGTCCTCGTCGTCGCGGTACAGGTCGGTGATCCAGCCCAGGGCCTGGCCCGGCGGCGTGATGTTGTCGCCATGCGAGCAGAACACCACGATGGGCGAGCGGATGTTGCGCAGGTCGATGCGCACGCCGTCCGAGGTCGTCAGCTCGGCCGTGGCCAGCCGGTTGCCGATGAACAGGTTGTCCACGATGTACTGCATCTCGCGGCCTTCCAGGAAGACATAGCCGCCCCAGTACTTCTCGAAGCCCAGGTAGCGCGGCCCCTCGGTGTCCACGTCGGCATAGACCTGGTACTGCTTTTCCCACAGCGTGTTGGCGGGGTTGAGGTTCTCGAAGTTCTGCACCAGCCAGGCGCCGTCGAAGCGGCCCGCACCCAGGTCGCTGGTCAGTGCCGTCACCCAGCTGCCGCCCATGAGGCCGCCGCCGTAGCGCATGGGGTTGTCGCCGGCCCAGTACGACAGCGGCGCGCCGGCCACGATGATGGGCCCGAACAGCTCGGGCCAGACGGCGGCCGTCATGAGGATCTGCCAGCCGGCCTGGCAGTTGCCGATGACGGCGGGCTTGCCCCGGCTCTCGGGATGCAGCTCGGCGACCTTGCGCACGAATTGGGCCTCGGCGCGCATCACGTCCTCGACGGTCTGGCCGGGCACGGGGTCGGGCAGGAAGCCCACGAAGTAGCAGGGATGGCCGGCCTTGAGCGCGGCGCCGATCTCGCTGTCGGGCTTGAAGCCGCCGATGCCGGGGCCGTGGCCCGCGCGCGGATCGACAACGATGAAGGGGCGCTTGGCCGGGTCGATGACCGTGCCCTCCATGGGCGCGATGCGTGCCAGGCCGTAGTTGACGGGGCGCGGCAGGTCCAGGCCCGACATCACGATCTCGGCCCGGAAGCTCAGCACATTGGGCACTTCCTCGGCCAGATGCTCGCGGTACTGGTTGCCACGCTGGCGCCGGATGTCGGCATACAGCAGCGAGCGCTGCCAGGCATCGGTGGCGTATTGCGCGGCTGCCTGCGACAGCTTCATCGGATCGCCCCACATCCCTCCCACGTCCACGGTGCCGTGGCTCTGCAGGTTCTCGTTCATCTGGCCCACTCCTTTACCGGCATGTCATGCCCTGCTCTTAGATTGCGTGTGATTGCTTGTGGCTGGGTGCGGATGACCGCCCCGCGCCCATGCGGCCCCGAAACTGCGGGACCGCGTGGCGGCTTCCTTGGGAGCCGTCAGCCCTGGGCTGTGGTGTCGCGGGCCGTTTCGGCGGCGGCTGCCGCAATGGGCTGCTGCGCCGCATGGGCGGGCTGGGCCACGGACTGCACGGCCGAGGTCCAGCGGGCGAGCAGGTCGCTCCACGGCACGGCGGTGTCGGCTGCGCCCTGGGTGCTGTTGCCCAGCGTGGCTGCCACCTGTTGCTGCCAGTCGTGCACGGCCTGCTGCACGCCCTGGGCCAGGGTCATCTGGCTGGCCATGGCGGTCTGGACCAGGGCCTGGGCATGGCCCATGCGCAGATGGGCGTGGCGCCAGAAGGCCTGGGCGGGCAGGGTGGCCAGCTCCTGCCAGCTGCTGGTCTGCTGCACGCCCTCGATCTCGCTGCCGGTCTCGGCGATGCGCTCGGGGCCGTTGCGTGCGGCATGCTCCAGCCACTGTTGGCCGCTTTCCTGCAGCAGCCGGCTCAGGTGCAACTGCAGTTCAAGCTGTGCCTTGAGCAGATGGAGGGGAATGGTCTGTGCGCTCATATGAAACTCCTTGCTGGTTGAGATGGAAAGATGCCTTGGCGGCGGGAACGAAATCAGGCCATCTGGCTGATGGTCTTGCGAAAACGGGTGAGCGTGAGGGCGAACAGCACGGAGCCGATCGCGGCCAGCGCGAGGAAGGGCTTCCAGACCACGTCCAGCCCCGCTCCGCGGTAGAGGATGGCCTGCGACAGCTCGACAAAGTGGGTGGTCGGCGCGGCCAGCATGATGTTCTGCACCAGCTCGGGCATGCTTTCGCGCGGCGTCATGGCGCCCGACAGCAGCTGCAGCGGCAGCAGCACGAGCACCAGCAGCATGCCGAACTGTGGCATGTTGCGCGCCAGCGTGGCAAGGAAGATCCCCAGCGACGTTGTGGCGAACAGGCACAGCGCGGCCCCCGCCAGGAACAGCGGCAGCGAGCCTTCGATGGGAACGCCCAGGGCGCCGCGCACCACGAGGTTGAGCGAGGCAAAGGCGGTGACCAGCACGACCAGTCCCATGGACCATATCTTGGCCAGCATGATCTCGGTCGGTGTCACCGGCATGACCAGCAGGTGCTCCACCGTGCCGTGCTCGCGCTCGCGGATCAGGGCCGCGCCCGTGAGGATGATGGACAGCATGGTCACGTTGTTGATGATCTGCATCAGCCCGCCGAACCAGACCTTGTCCAGCGCCGGATTGAAGCGCGCGCGCACCACCAGGTCCACGGGCAGGGCAGTGGCGCCCCGAAAGCGCCGCACGAACTCGCTGACCTCGGCCGTGACGATCTGCTGCACATAGCTGTTGCCCGTGAAGGCCTGGCTCATGCGCGTGGCGTCCACGTTCAGCTGCAGCTCGGGCGCGCGGCCCGCCAGCACGTCGCGCTGGAAGTTGGGCGGGATGTTGAGCACGAAGGTGTAGGTGCCCGAGTCCATGCCCGGGTCCATCTGCGTGCGGTCGATCATGGCCGGCGGCGCGAACTGCGGCGGATAGAAGGCGCCCGCGATGCGCTGCGACAGCGGCGAGCCGTCCTCGTCCACGATGGCGATGGGCGCGTTGTGCAGGCTCTCGGGCATGGCCGTGGCCGCCGTGTAGATGGATACCGTGAACACATAGGCGATGAGCACCAGCAGCACGGGGTCGCGCCACAGGCTCCACAGCTCCTTGACGCCCAGCCGGTAGATGTTGGAGAAAAGGCGGGTGCGCATGTCAGCTCTCCTGCTTTCTGGTCAGTGCAATGGCCAGGCCCAGGATCACCGGCACGGACAGCAGCAGCGGCCCGAACGAGCCGGCCAGCTCCCGAAATCCCAGCGCCTTGCTGAACACGCCGCGGCTGATGGCGATCATGTGGCTGGCCGGATAGACCTCGCCGATGATGCGGCCCGCCCCCTCCAGCGAGGACACGGGATCGACCAGGCCCGCGAACTGCGTGGTGGGGATCAGCGTGCCGATCAGCACCAGGAACATCGAGGCGATCTGGCTGCGCGTCAGCGTGGAGGCCAGCAGGCCGAAGCCCGTGGAGGCGCCGCTGAAGATCAGCGCCGCCAGGGCCAGCGTGGCAAAGCTGCCCGTCACGGGAACGCCGAACAGGGTGACGGCCATCAGGCACATCAGCAGGAAGTTCAGCATGGCCAGCACCACATAGGGCAGTTGCTTGCCCAGCAGGAATTCGGTGCGAGTGACCGGCGTGACGTAGAGATTGGTGATGGAGCCGCTTTCCTTCTCGCGCACCACGGCCAGCGCCGTCAGCATGGCGGGCAAAAGCAGCAGCAGCAGGGGCATGACGGCCGGCACCATGGCCGGCAGGCTGCGCACGTCGGGGTTGTAGCGAAAGCGCGTCTGGATGTCGATCAGGCCGGCCGGCGTCACACCCAGGCGCTCGCGCGCCTGCTCGGTCAGCCAGTGCTGGTGGATGCCCTGCAGGTAGCCGCGCACGGTCTCGGCGCGCGTGGGCATGGCGCCGTCGAACCAGGCGCCCACCTGCACGGAGCCGCCGCGCAGCACGTCGCGCGCAAAGCCCGGGGGGATCTCGATGGCCAGGGTCAGCTCGCCGCTGCGCATGCGGCGGTCCAGTGCGTCGTAGTCGGTCAGCGGCGGCTGCTCGATGAAGTAGCGCGAGCCCGACAGGCTCATCGCATAGCTGCGGCTGATGGTGGTCTGGTCGCGGTCCAGCACGGCAAAGCGCAGGTCCTCCACGTCCAGGCTGATGCCGTAGCCCATCACGAACATCAGGATCAGCGAGCCCACCAGGGCCAGCGTGGCGCGCACCGGGTCGCGCTGCAGCTCCAGCGCTTCGCGCCAGACATAGCTGAGCATGCGCTGGGCGCTGAAATGGCGGCGGCGCGCAGTGTGCGTTTCCACGGCAGCGGGGGTGGCCGGTGCGGCCTGCTGTTCCTCGGCCGGGGCCTCGCCGCCACCGGCCTCGACCAGGTAGCCGATGAAGGCTTCCTCCAGCGTGGCCGCGCCGCGCTTGGCCACCAGGCGCGCGGGCGTGTCGCTGTCCAGCACCTTGCCCGCATGCATCATGGACATGCGGTCGCAGCGCTCGGCCTCGTTCATGAAGTGGGTGGAGATGAAGATGGTCACGCGGTCGCGCCGCGACAGCTCCACCAGCAGGCGCCAGAAGCCGTCGCGCGCCACGGGGTCCACGCCCGAGGTGGGCTCGTCCAGGATGAGCAGCTCGGGCTTGTGCACCATGGCCACGGCCAGCGACAGGCGCTGGCGCATGCCCAGCGGCAGGGCGGCCGGCAGGCTGTGCTGCGCGGCCTGCAGGTCGAAGCGCTGCAGCATCTCGGCCACGCGCGCGGGAATGTCCGCCTCGGGCACGCCGAACAGACGCGCATGCAGCACCAGGTTCTGGTGCACGGTCAGCTCGCCGTACAGCGAGAACGCCTGGGTCATGTAGCCCACGCGGCGGCGCGTGTCGATGTCGCGCGGGTCCACGGGCTGGCCGAACAGCCAGGCCTGGCCCTCGCTGGCCGGCAGCAGGCCGGTCAGCATCTTCATGGTGGTGCTCTTGCCGCAGCCGTTGGAGCCCAGGAAGCCGAAGATCTCGCCGCGGCGGATGCGGAAGGACACATGGTCCACGGCGACGAAGTCGCCAAAGCGCATGGTCAGGTCCCTGGCCTCGATGGCGATGTCGTCCTCGCCGCCCTCGGGCAGGGGCGCAATGGTGACGGGCGCATGGCCGCGCTTTTTCTCTTCGGGCAGCAGGGCGATGAAGGCCTCTTCCAGCGAGCGGCTGTCCGTGCGCTGCAGCAGCTCGGCCGGCGTGCCCGTGGCCAGCACGCGGCCCTCGTCCATGGCCACCAGCCAGTCGAAGCGCTGGGCCTCGTCCATGTAGGCCGTGGCCACCAGCACGCTCATGCCGGGGCGCTGGCGGCGGATGCGCGCGATCAGGTCCCAGAACTGGGCGCGCGCCAGCGGGTCCACGCCCGTGGTGGGCTCGTCAAGAATGAGCAGGTCGGGGTCGTGGATCAGCGCGCAGCACAGGCCCAGCTTCTGCTTCATGCCGCCCGACAGCTTGCCGGCCGGCCGCTCCAGGAATTTGCGCAGGCCCGTGGCCTGGGTGAGGTCGTCGATGCGCCGGCGCCGCTCGGCCGCGTCATGGCCGAACAGGCGCGCGAAGAACTGCAGGTTCTCCTCCACCGACAGCGTGGGATAGAGGTTGCGCCCCAGGCCCTGCGGCATGTAGGCCACGCGCGGGCAGACGGCCTCGCGGTGCCGGCGCTGGGCCATGTCGCCGCCCAGCACCTCGACACTGCCTTCCTGGATCTTGCGCGCCCCGGAGATCAGCGCCATGAGGCTGGACTTGCCCACGCCGTCCGGCCCGATCAGGCCGACCATGCGGCCTTCGGGAATGTCCAGGTCGATGCCCGCCAGCGCCTCGACCTGGCCATAGCGCTGGTGCACGCCCTTCAGGCGCACGACCCAGCCGCTGGCGTGGGGCGTCGTGCTCTCGCTCATTGCGCGGGCTGGGCTGGCAGCTTGATGGCCAGGTTGGCGGGCCACTCATGGCTGGCATCGGTGCGCAGCCAGGCCATGCCGGGCACGCCGGTCTTGACCTGTTCCAGATGACGGCGCAGCAGCTCCGGCGGGATCTGGGCGCGCACGCGGAACATCAGCTTCTGGCGCTCGCTGGCGGTCTCCACGGTCTTGGGCGTGAACTGGGCCTGGCTGGCGACGAAGGAGACGCGGGCCGGGATCACGTACTCGGGCGCGGCGTCCAGCACCAGACGCACCTCGCTGCCCAGTGCGATGCGCCCGGCTGCAGTTTCCGGCACGAAGAAGGTCATGTAGACATCGGACAGGTCCAGCAGGTTGAGCACGCGCCCGCCTGCGCCCAGCACTTCGCCGGGCTGGGCCACGCGCAGCTGCACGCGGCCGTCGCGCGGGGCCTTGAGCACGCCGTCGTCGATGTCGGCCTGCACGCGCGCCACCGTGGCCGTGGCCGCCTGCACCTGGGAGCGCACGCCCACCACCTGGGCCTCGGCCGCCTTCACGGCG